>DATGUT010000239.1:0-4770 GCA_035301185.1 Salinisphaeraceae bacterium | reverse complement strand
GGATGCAATGTATAGCAGCGCCAGCGCCAGGGCGAGCGTGAATGCCGCCAACAGCACATCCGTGAATAGCACGCTGCTGAGCTGGGCCATGCGCTTGAACAGGATGTCGACTATGCCCATGCCGATGAAAACCACCAGCGGCCAATGCCAACCACCACGGCCGGCTGTAGATGCTGCGCTGGCGCGGCTGACAATGCAGGCGATGGCGAATAGGCCGAGCGCGAGGCCGAGCGCCTTGAGCCAGGTGAGCGTTTCGCCGAACAGGGTAAACGCAGCGAGCAGCGGCAGCAGCAGCGACAGCCGCTGGGCCGCATCGGTGCGCACCACGCCGACGGCGATCACGGAGCGCGCCAGCACCAGGAACAGGCTGGGCATTAGCACGCCGAGGATCAGCAGCAGCCCCCAGGCAACATTGCTGAATGGTTGCCACAGAAAGGCCAACGAGGAGCGAAACAGGCCCAGGCACAATAGAACTGCCACCAGATAACTGCCGGCAATGACCTGGCGCACGTCGATGCGGCGCCCGGGCGCGAGCTTGAAGAGCACGGAAACCAGGACGCTGCACAGAATGCTGAAAGCAATATAAGTCATGTATTCGGTTCCTCGGGGCAGTTCAGGGTGCGAGTCGTGCATTCGCCAAGAACCGGGGCGCGGGCAGGTGTTCAATGCGCGCCGTCCATCAGCACGCGGCCGACAACGGATGCCGGGGCGCTCGTTTTTCGGTTGCAACAGGTTGGGCGCTATTATGCTTATCGGCCGGCGCCGCGGCAGGCAGGTTATAACATAGATATGCTGCGCGCTTGCCTGCGCTGTGCAAGACAGGCATTCAGCGCCCTGCACAAAGCCGTTATAGTGCGCGTGCCTGAACCCTGGTTTATCGCGTATGCATCACAATCATGACTCGCCAACATCGCCATGTGCACCAGGCATGGTCTGCACATCTGGGCGTGGCGCCGGGTGGTTCGTGCGCTCGTGGCGGCGCTGCGGGGAGCAAGTCTAGCCATGGCCAGCTCGGTGATTCGCTCTAGCGGCATTGTCGGCATCTGGACGCTGGTGTCGCGCCTGCTGGGATTTTCCCGCGACGTACTGTTTGCGGTGATTTTCGGCGCCGGCACGCACATGGATGCCTTCCTGGTGGCGTTCAAGATTCCGAATTTCATGCGCCGCCTGTTTGCGGAAGGTGCTTTTGCCCAATCCTTTGTGCCGGTGCTGTCCGCCACTCGGGAGAGTGACTCCGACGAGCAGGTGCAGGAACTGCTGGATGTCGTTGCCGGCACGCTGGGCCTTATTCTCATTGGCATCACCATAATCGGCATCGTGCTGGCACCGCTGCTGGTGTACATGTTCGCCCCCGGTTTTGCGCAAACACCAGATCAGTTCGAGCTGACGGTGGACATGTTGCGCATCACGTTTCCGTACCTGCTGTTCATTTCTCTGACCGCGTTTGCCGGCGGTATTTTGAATACTTGGCGGCGCTTCGCCGTGCCCGCGTTCACTCCTGTGCTGCTCAACATCTGCCTGATCGTGGCTGCCACGGTGCTGGCTGGTTTTTTCGAGCAGCCGGTCATGGCTCTGGCGCTCGGCGTTTTCGTGGCCGGCGTCGTGCAATTGCTGTTCCAGCTGCCATTCCTGTGGCGCCTGCGCCTGTTGCCGCGCCCGCGCTGGGGCTGGGGCCACGCTCAGGTGCGGCGCATTCTGCGCTTGATGCTGCCCATTCTGTTCGGCTCGTCGGTGGCGCAAATCAGTTTGCTGCTGGATACGCTGATTGCGTCCCTGCTGGCGCATGGCAGCGTCAGCTGGCTGTATTACGCCGACCGGCTGATGGAGTTTCCGCTAGGTGTGTTTTCCATTGCCATTGCGACCGTGATCCTGCCGCATTTGTCGGCCCGGCATGCGGCCAATTCGGCGGCTGAGTTTTCCGCCATGCTGGACTGGGCCCTGCGCATGCTGCTGGTGATCGGCCTGCCGGCCATGCTGGGCTTGCTGCTGCTTGCGGGGCCGCTGGTGGTCACGATCTTCAATTATCATTCCTTTGGCACACACGACACGCGCATGACTGAGCTGGCGCTCATGGCCTATGCCTTTGGCTTCATGGGCTTTTCGCTGGTCAAGGTGCTGGTCACCGGCTTTTTCTCGCGCGAGGATTCGCGCACGCCGGTGCGCTGTGCTGTCATCGCGCTGGCCGTAGCCATGGCCGGCAACATCGTGTTCGTCGCCGCCTTCGTCTGGCTGGACTGGGCCGCGCCGCATGTCGGCCTGGCGCTGGGCACTTCGCTGGGGGCCTTTGTCAATGCCGGCCTGCTTTATCATTATCTGCGTCGGCAGCAGGTTTATCATCCGGGCGCGCAGTGGCGCCACGTGCTGTGGCCGGTCGCGGTCGCCAACATGGTCATGAGCGCAATCCTGCTGGTCGGGGTCGGTGATTTGTCGCTGTGGCTCGAGCGTGATGTTTTCGCGCGCGCCTTATGGTTGCTATTCTGGGTGGTGCTGGGCGCTGGGTGCTATTTTGCCGTGCTCGGCGTGCTCGGCGTGCGCCCGCGTCACTTCAGCCTGCCAGACCATGAGGTGGTCATCTGACATGCAACTGGTACGCAACCTGACCCGGCTTCACGGCCTGCCGCACGGCTGCGCGCTGACCATCGGCAACTTCGATGGCCTGCATCGCGGCCATCAGGCCATGATCGAGCGGCTTTGCCAGCGCGCCACCGAGCTTGCCGTTCCGGCCGTGCTGATGACATTCGACCCGATGCCGCTGGAGTTGTTTTGCCCGGACCAGGCGCCGGCGCAATTGTCTTCGCTGCGGGAAAAAATCGAGGATGCACGCACATTCGGCGTGGACATCTTCGTGCGCGTGCCTTTCAATCGTGCGTTTGCCGCCCTGGACGCGCAGACTTTCATGCAGGATCTGCTGGTGGCAAAACTCAATGTGCGCTATGTGATCGTAGGCGAAGATTTTCATTTTTCGCGGCATCAGGAAGGTGATGTGACCAGCCTGCGCGAATTCGCCGACCGGCAGGGTTTTGAGGTGGTGGCCATGCCTGCGGTCGCAGTGGCCGGCGGACGCGTCAGCAGCACGCGCATTCGCCAAGCCTTGGCCGGCGGCGATGTGGCGCTTGCCAGGCGCTTGCTGGGGCGTGATTATCGCATCAGCGGGCGCGTCATTCGCGGCCAGCAACTGGGGCGCACGCTGGGCTTTCCGACCGTCAACCTGCGCATGTGCCGGCGGGTCGCGCCGCAGTATGGCGTGTATGCGGTGCGCGTGCTGCTGGCTGATGGCAGCGAACAGCAGGGCGCTGCAAGCCTTGGCGTGCGGCCCACGGTATCGGGCAATGATTGTCTGCTGGAGGTATTCCTGCTGGATTTCGAGCGTGATTTATATGGCCAGCGGATTAGCGTATTCTTCGTCGATTTCATCCGTCCGGAAATCCGTTTCGACAGCCTCACCGCCATGACCCGTCAAATGCACGAAGACGTGGCTGCGGTACGCGCTACCCTGGACAGCTGACTGGCTGCAGACATGACTATGCACTCGACCAAAGAAAAAGAGCCCGCTCGCTCATCCGAGCGGCGCCACCACGCACGCGGCTTTGCGCTGCAGAATGTGCACTGGCTGTGGCTGTCGTTCTTCGTCTTGCTCGCGGATCAGGTCAGCAAGCGTCTGGTGATCGAGCATCTCGGCCTGTTCGAGCGCATCCCGTTGCTGTCTGTACTGAATATAACGCGCATGCACAATACCGGCGCAGCGTTCAGCCTGTTCGCGGGAGCCGCGCCCTGGATGTTTGCCCTGCTTGCGGTGATCGTGGCGCTGGGCATCATCATCTGGTTGCGCTTGCATCCCTATGGCGAGCGCCTGGTCGCCGTATCCCTGAGTCTGATCCTGGGTGGCGCGCTGGGTAACGCCATCGACCGCGTGGTGCACAGATTTGTCATTGATTTCATAGATTTTCATATCGGCGCATGGCATTATCCGGCCTTCAACATTGCCGACAGCGCCATCGTCATCGGCGCTCTTATCATGATTGTTGACATGCTTTGGCCACGTCGCCGGCAGCAAGAACAGGGCGGGGGTTGACCTGCCTGCCCAGCAAGCCCTGCCCATTAGCGGCACATGCGCTGGATGTCATGCAACCGCTTCATCGGCCTGCTACGAGACAAGGAGCGCTTGCTGGAATGGCATTGACCTGCAATCATCCGCGCACCTAAACACTTTGAACATGGAAAAAGCAATGGAAACTGGCGCTCTGAAATCACACATGGAAGAATTGCGCACCCGCTTGGGCGACCTTCGGAGGTATCTTTGACTACGCCGGCAAGAAAGAACGGCTGGAAGAAGTGGATGCGGAACTGGCCCGCGGTGAAATCTGGGCCGAGGATCCGGATGCGGCGCAGGCGCTGGGCCAGGAAAAGGCCCGCCTGACGGAAGTTGTGACGCCGTTGGAGCAGGGCTTGGCTACCCTCGACGACAGCGCCGAGTTGTTCGAGTTGGCAGAGGCGGAAGATGATGCCGCGGTCCTGGCCGCGATCGAACAAGACATCGAGCAGCTTGACCGAGCCGTAGAAAAGCTCGAGTTTCGCCGCATGTTCTCCGGAGAAGTCGATGAAAACAATGCCTTTGTCGATATCCAGGCAGGCTCCGGTGGCACCGAGGCCCAGGATTGGGCGGGCATGCTGCTGCGCATGTACCTGCACTGGTGTGAGCATCACGGCTTCGCAACGGAGCTGATGGAAGTCTCCGCCGGCGAGGTGGCGGGCATCAAGAGTGCGACGTTT
>DATGUT010000238.1:0-4550 GCA_035301185.1 Salinisphaeraceae bacterium | reverse complement strand
CACCCTGTGCGTGCGCGCTTGTCGCGAGGTGCAGGGCAACGACGTGATCGGTTTTGCCCTGCGCGGCGTCGATGCACACATCATGTTCGATATGGATGATCCCATGGGCGAGAGCACCTGCGTCGGCTGCGGCGAGTGCGTGGCGGTATGCCCGACCGGCGCGTTGTCGAACGCCGGTGTCAGCCCCGAGGATTGGGAGTAGGACCATGCAACGAGTTGCATCCGTTTGCCCTTATTGTGGCGTGGGCTGCCAAGTGTTCTACAACGTCAAGGATAATAATATCCTGACCGTGGACGGGCGCAACGGCCCGGCCAACGAAAGCCGCCTGTGCGTGAAAGGGCGCTACGGCTTCGATTACGTCAAGCACCCGAACCGGCTCACCAAGCCGCTGATTCGGCGTGTCGACGCGCCGCCCAAAACCGCCGACTTGATGCTCGATCCAGCCAAGCCGCTGCAAGCCTTTCGCGAGGCCAGCTGGGAAGAGGCGCTGGATTTTGCCGGCGGCGAACTCAAGCGCATCCGCGCGCAGCGCGGCAACCGCGCGCTGGCCGGCTTCGGCTCGGCCAAGGGCAGCAACGAGGAGGCCTATTTGTTCCAGAAGCTGGTGCGCACCGGCTTCGGCAGCAACAACGTCGATCACTGCACGCGCCTGTGCCACGCCGGCTCGGTGGTGGCGCTGCTGCAATGCATTGGCTCCGGCGCCGTGTCCAATCCGGTGCGCGATGTCATGCACTCCGAAGTCGTGCTGCTGATCGGCTCCAATCCGACCATCAATCATCCCGTGGCCGCAACCTGGATCAAGAATGCCATCGACCAGAATGGCCTCAAGCTGATCGTGGCCGATCCGCGCCAGCAAGAGCTGTCCCGGCGCGCCTACATCAATCTGCAGTTCCAGCCCGACTCCGACGTCGCCCTGCTCAATGCGATGATTTACACCATCATCGATGAAGGGCTGGTCAACGAGGAATTCGTGCGCACGCGCACCGAGGGCTTTGCCGATCTCAAGGAACACATCAAGGCCTACAGCCCGGAGGCAATGGCACCGATCTGCGGCGTGCCGGCAGAGACGCTGAAACAAGTCGCGCGCACTTACGCCACCGCGAAAGCGTCGATGATCATCTGGGGCATGGGCATTTCGCAAAGCCAGCACGGCACCGACAACGCGCGCTGCCTGATTTCGCTGGCGCTGCTCACCGGCCAGGTCGGGCGCCGTGGCACCGGGCTGCATCCGATTCGCGGCCAGAACAACGTCCAGGGCGCTTCCGACGTCGGCCTGATGCCGAACTCCTTTCCCGATTACCAGAGCGTCAAGGACCCCGCCGCAAGGGAACGCTTTGAACAGCTGTGGGGTTGCGAACTGGACCCCGAGCCGGGCCTGACCACCACCGAAGTCGCGGACGCCATCCACGACGGCGTGGTCCACGGCATGTACGTTATGGGCGAGAACCCGGCCATGTCGGATCCGGACGCGGCCCACGTGCGCGCCGCGCTGGCCAAGCTGGAGCATCTGGTGGTGCAGGATTTGTTCCTCACCGAGACCGCCCAGTTTGCCGATGTCATTTTGCCGGCCACCGGCTACACCGAAAAAACCGGCACCTTTACCAACACCGACCGCCTGATCCAGCTCGGGCGCCAGGCGCTGCAGCCGCCGGCTGATGTACGCCAGGACCTGTGGATCATCCAAGAGCTGGCACGCCGCATCGGGCTGGACTGGGACTACCAGGGCCCGGCCGACGTGTTCGCGGAAATGCGCCAGGCCATGCCCAACCTGGCCGGCATCACCTGGGAGCGCTTGCAGCAGGACAGCGCCGTGGTCTGGCCCTGCCGCGAGGAAGGCGATCCCGGCGAGGCCATCATCTTCGTCGATGAGTTTCCGCGCGGCAAGGGCCTGTTCGTGCCCTGCGAGATCGTCGAGCCGGACGAGCGCCCGGACGAAGAATACCCATTCGTGTTGCTCACCGGGCGCGAACTGGAGCACTGGCACACCGGCAGCATGACGCGGCGCTCGCGCGTGCTCGACGCCATCGAGCCGGACCCGGTGTGCTACATCTGCCCCGAAGACCTGCAGGAACTCGGCGTCGAGCCCGGCGGCCTGGTGACGCTGGCAACCCGGCGCAATGTCATCACCGCCTACGCCCGTGCCGACAACAAGGTCGCGCGCGGCAGCGTGTTCATGGCGTTCTGCTACTACGAGGCGGCGGTCAACCTACTCACCAATCCGACGCTGGACCCGGAAGCGAAGATCCCCAGCCTCAAGTATTGCGGCGTGCGCGTGAGCGCCGGCGGTGAAGCCATCGACAAGGCCGGTTACGGTTCGCAGGACAGCGCCGTGACCATCTGATCAGACCATGGCATCAAGCAGCAACAAACCCGAGGCACGACCATGACAACAGGGAGATAGATCGGCACTATTCAGGAGCAAGGCATGAGCAACGATGTTTCCCTTCATCCCGCCGTTGATTACGGCGTGCAACCGGGCGCGGACGACTTCACCCATGGCACGCTGTTGTGCAAATGCAGCGACGCCCCGGTCGCCGTGAGCATCGACGTGCCGCCGGAACATAATCATCTGTGCGGCTGCACCAAGTGCTGGAAGCCGGAGGGCGCGCGCTTTTCGATGCTGGCCGTGGTGCCGCGGGACAAGCTGCGCGTGACCGCCAACGCGGACAAGCTTGCCATCGTCGATCCCGCGGCAGTGATTCAGCGCCATGCCTGCAAGCAGTGCGGCACGCACATGTTTGGGCGCATCGAGGATCCGGAACATCCGTTCTACGGGCTCGATTTCCTGCATCCGGACCTGTTCGCCGAAACAGGCTGGCCGGCGCCGCAGTTCGCGGCGTTCGTGTCTTCGGTCATCGAAGGCGGCACACTACCGGCAGACATGGACAAGGTGCGCGGCCGGCTGCGCGAGCTGCAACTGGAGCCGTATGACTGCCTGTCGCCGCCATTAATGGATTTGATCGCCACGCACACGGCCAAGGCCACAGGCGCATTAAAGCAGGTCTGACGCCCAGGCTGTCGCCGAGTCACCTGTTGTTGCCGCCAGCCAACCGCGCCGGCAGCAGCAGGCAAGTGTCTATTCTTGCGGGCGCACCACCATTAACGGACACGGCGTCTTGCGCAGCAAGGAGCTGGCGGTGGAGCCGATCGCCATGCCCATGAAACCGCCGCGACCGTGCGAGCCGACCACGAGCAGTTGTGCCTCGGTTGCCTGGCCGATCAGCGCATTCACCGGATGATCGCGGCTGGTGACTTTGCTCGTGGCCACGTTCGGATAATGCCGCTCCAGATCAGCCAGGCATTCGGCCAGCAGTGCCTCCTGTTGCTGTTGCATCTCTTGCGCATATTTTTCCGCTGCCTGCAGGGCGGCAAAAGACGAATAAATCTGCGAATCCACCCAGGTATTGACGGCAATCAGCCTTGCTCCGCGGGCATCGGCCTCCTTGAACGCCATCGCCGCGGTGTGCGCGCTGCTTGCGGAGCCATCAATGCCGACCACGACCGGGGCGCTGTCGCTGAAGCCGCGCGTCGCCGTGTCCTTGCGGATCGCAACCACGGGGCAATGCGCATGATTGACCACCGCCGTCGAAACGGAGCCCAGGGCGATGCCGGACATGCGGCCCAGCCCGCGCGTACCCATGACCAGCATGGTTGCGGTCTTGCTCATTTCCAGCAACACCTCGATGGGATTGCCTTCCTTGACCGTTTGCGCAATGGCGATGTCCGGCGTCGTCTGCGTCGCTATCTGATGGGCGACACGGGCCGTCTTGTCGGTTTCCTGCTGCAGGGTCGCCACGACATTGCGCAGTGCGGCGCGCGGGAAGCGGCTGATCTTGAACGTGGGCACGCTGGTATCCGGGGCGACGAAGCAGGCCGCTATATGCAGCGCCTTATCGCGTTTGCCAGCCTCGCCGGCGGCCCAACGCACCGCTTCGTAAGCGGTGTCGGAACCATCAACAGCGACCACAATGGAATTTTCCAGACCCATGTTCGATCCTTGTAAAGATCAGCTTGTGTCCCTCCTTTTATGGTTTGGCGCGCTTTTTGTCAATGCAGACGGCGATGATGCGCCGCCCGGCGCTGCCGTTTCGAAGTCGAGTTCCAATTGCACGGCCACGTCACCACGCGGATCCAGCGTCGAGGCATACGGCGAGTTGCGCGGCAATGTCTGGTAGGGTGCCGGCTCCTGCGCAGGCACGGGTTTCAGTACGTGCTGGTGCAGCCCGGTAAAAGCGGCCAGCACGACTGCAGTCAGGGTGGCGACCCAGAACAGCCCGTCGGCACCGATTGCCGCCATCGCCTCGCCGGCCGCGATGCTGCCGAGCACCATGCCGACAGAATTCATGAGCAGCAGGGCGGCGCTTGCCGACACGAATTGCGAAGCCGCCAGCTGATCATTGACGAGCGCCACCGAAAGTGGATAAAGCGTGGCGGCGAAGGCACCCCACAGGATCGCCAGGCCGATGACCGGCAGCGCGTCTTGTCCCGACAGCAGCACGATGGCCAGGCTGCAAATGGCAACGCAGGCAGCGATTGCCGCGATGACCCG
>DATGUT010000237.1:0-5042 GCA_035301185.1 Salinisphaeraceae bacterium | reverse complement strand
GCCCATAAATTTGTCAGCGCAAGCGAAACAGCGCTTTTCCAACCGCGACGCATGGATGCGCAGATCCGACTCGGTACCGTAATTAGCTGTTTAAGGACGTAATATAGCATGCAGATTCATGCTGCAAAGAGCCGCTTTTATTTTCTTGCAGGCCTGCTGGCATCGGGTTTTGCGTTGGCATTTGCCTATTATCTTGAATTCGGACGCGGCCTGGAACCGTGCCCACTGTGCATTTTGCAGCGCATCGCCATGTTTGCGGTGGCACTGGTTTGTCTGCTCGGCTTGGCGCATGGGCCGCGCCTGACGGGGCGGCGCATTTATGCCGCGCTCGGCGCTGTTGCCGCGCTGGCGGGGGCGGGCATTGCCGCGCGCCATGTGTGGCTCATGCATCTGCCGCCGGATCAGGTGCCCGCCTGCGGCCCCGGTCTGGATTATCTGGTGGACATCATGCCGTGGCAGGAAGTGCTGCTGACGATTCTGCGCGGCGATGCCAGTTGCGCTACGGTTGAAGGCAGCTTCCTGGGCATCAGCCTGCCGGCGTGGACGCTGTTGTGCTTCATGCTACTGTTTGTGGCTGCTCTGGCGGGATTGCTGCCCGGAGGCAGATCGAAACACAATCTGGATAACGAGATTTGACATGGCAACATCAACGGCTGATCTTTGTGACAAATATGCCGATTCGGTGCAGATCGCGGATTCCATCTTCACGGATTTTGGCGGTGCCCTGGATTTTTTCGGCCCCATCAGCACCATCAAGTGCTTTGAAGACAACTCCCAGGTGCGCAAGGCGCTGGAAACGCCAGGGCAGGGGCGCGTGCTGGTGATCGACGGCGGCGCCTCCGATCGCTGCGCGCTGGTCGGCGATCGCATGGCGCACCTGGCCATCGACAACGACTGGGCGGGCCTCATTATCTACGGTTGCGTGCGCGATGCGGCCGAGCTGGCCGACATGCCCATTGCCATCAAGGCGCTCAACACGAATCCGCGGCGCTCCGAAAAGCGGGACAGCGGCGAACAGGATGTGGCAGTTCATTTTGCCGGCGCACGTTTCATCCCGGGAACCTGGGTGTATGGCGATCTGGACGGCATCATCGTGGCCGACAACGAACTTGCCCTGTAACCGGCGCGAGTCTGCGCCATGCCTGGCCGGGCAAGCGCGGCCGTGTCTTTTCGGTACATGATTGCATCGAGCAATGAACGAGAGCGAACAGCAACCCGAGTTTGAACCACAGCGCTTCATTCGCCAGCTGACGACCCGGCCTGGCGTGTACCGCATGTATGACAGTGCCGAGAATCTGCTCTACGTGGGCAAGGCGCGCAATCTGAAAAAGCGCGTCTCCAGCTATTTCCTGCGCGCTTCCGGCAGTGCCAAGACCGAGACCATGCTCGATCAGGTGGCACGGGTTGAAGTCACGGTAACAACGACCGAAGATGAGGCGCTGATTCTCGAATCGACATTAATAAAAAAGCATAAACCCCGATACAATATACTTTTACGCGATGATAAAAGTTATCCATACTTGCTTATCACCGGCGATCACGAATTTCCGCGCGTGGTTTATCATCGTGGTGCGCAAAAGCGTGCTGGACATTATTTCGGCCCGTTCCCAAGCAGTGGCGCGGTCAAGGAAACCCAGGATACGCTGCATCGGCTGTTCAAGTTGCGCAATTGCACCGATAGTTTCTTCGCCTCGCGCACGCGCCCGTGTCTGCAATATCAGATCAAGCGCTGCTCGGCCCCCTGTGTCGGCTATATCAACCGCGAGGACTATGCCCGCGACGTGCAGGATGCCGTGGCCTTGCTCGAAGGCGGCAATGAAAAGCTGAGCGCGCGTCTGGTGCAGGAAATGCAGACGGCCTCCGATGCGCTGGATTTCGAACAGGCGGCTTATTTGCGCGAAAAGATCGCGGCCCTGCGCCGCCTGCAGGCGCAGGCGCAGACTGCTGGCGGGCGCGGTGAGTTTGACATCATCTGTGCCACCAGCGGCGGCGGCGTGGCGGCAGTCGTGGTGGTCACCGTGCGTGGCGGCATGAATCTCGGCCATCGCAGCTTTTATCCGCGCATACCGTCCGGCAGCAAGAACGAAGAAATCATGGCCGCCTTCCTCAGCCAGTATTATCTACAACGCAAACCGCCGCCCGAGGTGCTGCTTGATCCGGCGCCGGATGAAAGCGACTGGCTGGCCGAGTCGCTCAGTCAACGCGCGGGGCGCCGCGTGGCGTTGAAATCGCGCGTGCGCGGCAAGCGTGCGCAATGGCTGAATAATGCCCGGGCGACGTTGGCCCAAACCATGTCGGCCTACATGAGCAGTCGCGCCGGTACGGAGCAGCGGCTGGCGGCGCTGGCCCAGGCACTGGATCTACCCGGTCCGCCGTTGCGCATGGCCTGCTTCGACATAAGTCACACGCGCGGCGAAGCGACGGTTGCGGCCTGTGTCGTGTTCGAGTCCGGCGTGCCGCAGAAATCAGCCTATCGGCGCTTCAATATTCGCGATATCGAACCCGGTGATGATTACGCCGCCATGCGCCAGGCGCTGATGCGGCGTTTCAAGCGCGTCAAATCCGGCGAGGCACCGATGCCCGATCTGCTGCTCATTGATGGCGGCAAGGGCCAGCTTGGCGTGGCCGAAGAAACATTGGCAGAACTTGAAATCGAAGGTTTGCGACTGGCTGCCGTAGCCCAGGGCGCCAGCCGCAAGCCCGGGCTGGAGCAGATCTTTTTGCCGGGCCGAGCGGCGCCACTTATACTGCCTGCGGATTCGCCCGGTTTACACCTGATTCAGCAAATCCGGGATGAAGCCCATCGCTTTGCCATCACCGCGCACCGCGGGCAGCGCAAGAAGGCGCGCCAGGGTTCGGTGCTGGATGCAATTGAGGGGCTGGGCCCGAAACGGCGCAAGCACTTGCTGCAGGCGTTTGGCGGCCCGCGGCAGGTGGCTCGTGCCAGTGTCTCCAGCTTGGCTCGAGTCGAAGGGATCAGCCATACGATGGCGCAACGCATTTACGACCATTTTCATTGACGGACGGGAACTCCGCCCGAGGAGAGACACTTGAATTTGCCATTGTGGCTGACAGCATTCCGTCTCGCCATGATCCCTTTCATCATCGTCTTGCTGTTCGTGCCCATGGCGGGATTCAACCAGGCCGCGGCCATCCTGTTTGCGCTGGCGTTGGCCACCGACTGGCTTGACGGCTGGCTCGCGCGGCGCTGGCAGCAGACCTCGTCGCTCGGCGCCTTTCTCGATCCGGTGGCCGACAAACTGCTGGTGTGTGCGATTCTGGTCATGCTCGTCTATCGTGATCCGCACTGGTACGTCGCCTTGTTTGCAGTGCTGATCGTGAGCCGCGAACTGGCGATTTCGGCATTGCGTGAGTGGATGGCTGAACTGGGCGCGCGCGGCACGGTTGCCGTTGACAGGCTGGGCAAGTACAAGACGGCGGTGCAAATGCTGGCCATCGTCATCATGCTCGCCAGGCTGCACGCAAAAGATCCGATTTATGGTGTTGGCGTCGCGCTGTTGGGTATCGCAACAGCTCTTTCGCTGTGGTCGATGAGCATGTATCTGCGCGCAGCCTGGCCGCGCCTGCAGGCCTCGCGTAACAGCTAAGCCGCTGTTTTCCATGCGTCGGCTTGACAGCAGCTTCTGCTTGCATAAAATGGCTTTCACTTCACGGCGGGAATAGCTCAGTGGTAGAGCACAACCTTGCCAAGGTTGGGGTCGCGAGTTCGAATCTCGTTTCCCGCTCCAGAAACAGCCGAAACCTCGGCCATGCGGCCGAGGTTTCGTTTTTCAAAGCGCGCAGCAGCGCAGACAGGCAAACGCCTGTTGCCCGCGACCGGCCAGGTGGCAGAGTGGTTATGCAGCGGCCTGCAAAGCCGCGGACCTCGGTTCGATTCCGGGCCTGGCCTCCATCGATTCCTCCACAGTCGGCTCCTGTATACAGTCGACACCCCCTTTTTGCGACCCATGATCATGGGTTTTTCGTAGTCAGCGCTCTGGCCGTGCCCGAGCCATGAACGCCCCGTGCGCCGCTCAGCTTGAGCGCATGCGCCAGCGCGCATGCAGACGGCTGTCAACGAGAGTAATGAGGGTTGTCAGCCAGGCGACGACGGCAATCAGCATGAAACAAAATGACAAGGGTTTCAGGAACGGCGCAATAACCATGTCCGCCAGACGGAAAGTGCAGACCGAATACATGCCCAGCGGGAACACGGCGCCCCAGTACTGGGGGTTATAGGTAAATGGATTGTCGCGGATCAAGAAATACCAGATCCCGAGCAGGATCAGCATCGGGATCCACCAGGTGCCGATGGCCCAGAACATGAGCGTGAGGCCCTTGACGAAAGGCAGGATTTCCATGATCAGTGGTGACAAGGGCGCATGCTGCGGCAGCATCGTGCCTGCCAGGGTGGAAATGGCCACAGCCCCCATATTGATCCAATAGGGCGGAGTGAGGTCCTGGGCCGACATGGGCTGAAACATGAAGCGGAAAAATATCAGCGTTATTAACCACATATACAGCGCACCGCCGCCGAGCCAAAACACCAGCGCCATGAATGTGAGCAATTCATGTTGGCCTGCAAACAATCCCGCATGCAGCAATAACGATGTGAGGATGGACACAGACTGGGTTGCCACCACGCTGACCAGCCAGCCGCCGTTGAGCCCGGTCCACAACTCGGGCTTTTTCTGTTGTGCCGTCAGAATCGTGAACACGCCATAGGTGACGACGCCCCAGAGCAGGCCACTGGCAACCCAGAAGGGAAAGGCCATGGCCGGTTTGCTGAATTGCAGCATGATTTGGCTGCCACAAACACCGAGTGCGGCGACCAGGGTAAAAAAGCCGACACCTCGTTGCTGGCTGCGGACATCGGCCAGAAAATCCGTTGGATAGCGAACTATGCGTATGCCGGTCGCCACCAGCAGTGCCGCCAGGAAGATGATGTTCAGGCAGAACAGCACCGTGGGCAGGAACGGCACGTCATGGATGTACATGGCAAGCGCGACGATGCCGGTGGCCATGACCAGCGCGAAATAGGC
>DATGUT010000236.1:0-9642 GCA_035301185.1 Salinisphaeraceae bacterium | reverse complement strand
CCCCATCCGGGCCGAGACTAATCGGCGTGTCGGCCACAAGCCGGGCAGAGCGCAGCAAGGTGTCGTCGAGCATTCCCTGGGCCATCTCGAGGCGCGCACCGGCGAGCAATTGCAGCCCATCCCGCCACTGCCATTGACCCTGAAGATCAAGCTCGCCGCCCTGGGCCAGCCACGGCATGCGCGCCGCTGCCTGCAAAGTGCCGCCCCAGCCGCCGGCAGTGGCTGCGGCCGTCAGGTTGGCAGTCAATTGGAATACCTGATACTGGCCCTTGAGCTGCGCCGTCAGCGCTTCGGCCGGTTGCCAACTATCCGGCATGGGCAGTTGCGCACGCAGGTGCAGTTCATCCTTGTCCAGCGTGAGCAGCAACGGCTCGCCCTGCGGGCCCTGCGCAGCAATCGTGCCGGACCAGCCGCCGCCAAGCTGATAGCCCTGCCAATGGCCACCAAACATGACCGCGCCCTGCCAGTAGGCCGTCGTGCCACTCCAATACAGATGACTGTCGGTGGTGCGCACCTCGACACTGCCATAGCGTGCCACCAAGGCCGGCTCCAGCTCGCCCTGCAGCGCCAGTGGCAGCGTCAACGGCTGGACCAGGCTCAGCTCTGTTCCATGCGGGCCGGCAATGGTGAAAGGCGTGACCGTTAATGTCCGCGCCTCCCAGTCGAGTTCGATTTCGCCTTCCAGATTTCCGCTGAGCGCAAGGCGCCCATGGCCGTGGGCAAGATCATCGGCGTCGCTATGCAGCGTCAGCGCCACTTCGGCCTGCGGGCCCTGCAAGGTTAAATCCACATCAACCTGTCGTATGGACAGACCACGCCCGGCCGCGCGCAAACCCTGGCCCGGTACCAGCAACCAGTCCTGCGCCAAGGCCACGGGCCGCTCCAGCTCCGCAACGGCCTTCCAGCTTTCGCCTTGCCAGGAAGCATGAATGGATAGATTGGCATGTGGCCCTTGTTCCTGCCGGCCCAGCCGTTTGCCAGCCAAATGCAGCTGGCCGCTGAACTGCTTTGCCAAATCCTCGGCGTCGGGCCGCCACAGGCCCGCGCCGTCAACAGCCAAGCGGCCGGCAAAATCCGGCTGCACAGCCGCCGCCTGAATGATGCCGGTGACCTGCCAGCGTGCCGTGTCCAGGCCGTAGTTGGCATGCACTCTGCCGTCCTGCCAATGCACTCGCAGCTGCAAGCGCTCGTCATGATGCCAGGCCTGCACTGCCAGCACGGGATAGTCCTGATAGCGCACAGCCGCCAGATTGACCTTGAAGGGCAGCAGCGCCAGTAACCGGAGGGCGCTTTGCATGTCTTGTGCTGTCGGCAGCGCAGCAGCCTGTTCCGCAGCACATGCCGGCAAATGGACACTGGCCGCGGTCAGCTGCAGCGGCCAAATGTCGTGCAGGCGCACATCTTCGACCTGCAGTCGCAGACAGCCACCATCATGCCAGGTGACGTGATTCAACATTGGCCCCTGCTCCCAGACCAGCCCATGCCAGCGCCAGCCGCGCGCGTGCGCGAGCCCCAGCGCCGCCGTCGCGGCCACCAGCAACAACAGCACCAGGAGGAGCGGCAGCTGCCAGAGCAAATGTTTTTTGGAAAAGCGTTTTGCCATGTCTTGCTGTTCACCGCCACCCACATACGGCTCGCGCGAGTCGCTGCTGCTGTATTTGCCAATGCAGCGGGCCGGCAGCTGTCGTAATCATCTGCCGTTGCTGTGCCATGCTCCTGCCTCATGTAGCCAACCGCGCCTGCGGCAAGGACATATGCACTGCCAGGCCGCCCTCGGCCAGATTGCGCAGCGTGATCTCGCCGCCGTGGCTGCGGATGATCGAGCGCGCGATGGCAAGCCCCAGGCCGACACCGCCGGTCTCCCGGCTGCGCGATGTCTCCAGACGCACGAAGGCGTCGAACACTGAGGCCATATCAGCCTCAGCAATGCCGGGGCCGCTGTCCTGCACCTCGATGATCACGACATCCTGCTCATTCCGCAGCCCGACCCTGGCGTTTTTGCCATAGGCCAATGCATTATCGATGACATTGCGCAGTGCACGCCGAATCGCCGGCGGCCGGCAGGCCACCACAAGCGGGCGTTTGGCGATGAATGTCACGGCCGCACCGAGGGCATGATAGTCCTCGCAGATCGCATCGACCAGGGCCGTCAGATCCACCCGCCGCGCCGTCTCGACGCTGGCCTCCTCACGCATGAAGGTCAGCGCCGCCTCCGACATTTGCGACATGTCTTCAAGCGCGACCGCCATTGCGCGTGTATTGTCATCCTCCGGCATCAGTTCCAGGCGGATGCGCATGGCCGTGATCGGCGTGCGCAAATCATGCGCCAGCGCCGCCACCAGTCGCGTGCGCCCGGCGACAAAGCGCTCGATGCGCTCGTGCATGTGATTGAACTCGATGATCGAGCGCCGGATCTCGTCACTGCCGCGCACCGACAGCGGCTCAATTTTTTCGCCGCGGCCGAAGCGCTCCGCGGCACCGGCCAGATCCCGCAACGGCCGGGTGAAGCGGTAGGTCGCCACAATCACCAGCACGGTCATGATCACCAGGGTGATGACGAGATTGCGCAGCGCGCGCCAGGCCCAGTGTGCGGAACGCGCGGGCAGGTTCTGCTCCACGACCAGCCACTGCCCGCCGCTGCGCTGCAGTGCGACTGCCAGCATTTCCGGCCGCCCGCGCCGATGTCCGTCACTTTCGCTGCCGGCATCGATGCAGACTCGCACCCGCTGCGCTTTCACATTCAGCCGCCTGGCCAAATCCCGGGCATATCGCTGTTCGACACTTTGGCGGGCCCGGCAGGCCGGTGGCTGCGCCTGCAGCTTGTATTCGGCCCGGCTGCGCGACAGCGAACGCACCATCTGGCTGCGGTATTCAGGTTCCACATATTGCAGGCTGCTGTCGAGCGCTGCGACGGTCTGCCCCATGTAGTTGCCGATCATACGCTCGACAAAGTCTTCGCTGCTGTGGCGAAAACTGAAGTAACTCACCGCCTGGGAGACGAGCAAGGCCAGCAGCGTCAGGCCGATGACGCGCGCCGCGAGGCCCCTGGGCAGCCAGCGCATCATTGTGCTTCCACCTTGGCCGCAAAACGATAGCCGCCACCCCAGACCGTTTTGATCAGTTGCGGCTTGGCCGAGTCTTGTTCGATCTTGCGTCGCAGGCGCGATACTTGATTGTCGATGCTGCGATCAAACACCTCGGTGTCGCGGCCCTGGGTCAGGTCGAGCAGTTGCTCGCGCGACAGCACATGCCCCGGGTGACGCGTGAACGCCAGCAGCAAGCGGAATTCGCCGGTGGAGAGCGCCACCGACAGGCCGGTCTCGTCCTCCAATTCCTGGCGCGCGACATGGAAGACCCAGCGGTCAAAGCGCAGCTCGTCTTCCTTGATCGCATCGCGCTGCGCCGGCAGGGCGCTGGCACGGCGCAGGACTGCGCGAATGCGGGCCAGCAACTCGCGCGGCGAAAACGGTTTGATGACATAATCATCGGCGCCTATTTCCAGGCCGATGACGCGATCGGTTTCATCGGCCACTGCGGTCAGCAGAATCACCGGTATGGCCGTCGTCTCGCACAGGTAACGGCACAGGGACAGGCCGTCTTCGCCCGGCATCATGATGTCGAGAATGACCAGATCAAATGCGGCTTCGCGCACCTGGCGCCGCGCCAGTTTGGCATCCGCCGCAGTGGCCACCCGATAGCCATGCCGAGTCAGGTAACGCGCCAGCGAATCGCGGATGTCACGATGATCATCGACAACCAGAATATGTGGACCAGGTTCTGTCATGGTGGGCAAACACATGTGTTTGTCCGCAAATATACCTTGTTGCCCGATTAATCTTGTATCCAGTTCTCGCAATCCCGCCGCTTGACACACTTTGCGACAAAGTTGTTCGCGCCTGACAGACTTGCAGCACATGTTTGCGCGTTAATGGGCCATGAGGATCTGTGCAACACACCAATCGAAAGGAGATTACAATGCAACTGAACAAGTATCTGACCCTGTCCCTGCTTGCAGCAGGCTTGTCGGTCGCGACCGCCGGCCTGGCCGTCGACAACAATGCGCCCACCAAGGAATCGAAGAGTCAAGCGCTGTTCGAAAAGCTTGATGCCGATGGTGACGGCAAGCTCACGGCGGCGGAACTGGCCCAAATGCCGCAGATCATGCGCCAGCGGCACTTCGACAGAATCGATGCCGATGGCAACGGCGAGATCGATCAGGACGAATACCGCGCCTGGCTCACCCAGCGTGCCGAGCGCAGGTTCAAGCGCCTGGACAAGAACGACGACGGCATGCTGTCGGTGGATGAACTGTCCCCAACGGGGCATCACCGGGGCGGGAAACACCACGCGCGACAACATCATCACAAGGGCCGGCACGGCCACCGTGGCCGCATGCGAGGCACCAGCCACATGTTCGCGCACATGGATGCTGACAACGACGGCTATGTCACGGCCGAAGAGTGGGACAAGGCTTGGCAGAAGATGCGCAGCAAGCATCGCCATCACAAACGTGGCGACAAGGCCGAAAACTAGTCGCCATCTCGTCGCACATTTTACAAGGGGCTCATGCGAGCCCCTTTTTTTGGAATGAACGTCGGCGCAGCTTAACCAGGAAACTGCATGCGTACCACGCGGACTCATGCAGCTTCCGGTTCAAACTATTCAGCTGGCCTCGCTGTAGATCAACAATATCGTTGCGCCGGTCTTGCTGCCTGATGTATGCGGGGCGCCGGGCTGTCCCTGTCTGAAAGCATGGCTCATTCGCGCGACCCAGGTTGCGATTCCAAGCCGTGTTGCACGCAGCAGCGTGCAAACCTGTGTTTGCAGTATCATGACGAGTCCATACAAGCGCGATATTCGCGAAGCAGCTGCGCTTCACCGGGTGAATAAAGGATTTTCCATGGCCGACAACTCCGCTGCGATTGACATCGCGCTGCCTGATGCCGCCTGCTATCAGCGAGCGCTCGAAGGAGTCATGGGGGCCAAATTCACAAGCGGCAACCAAATTGAGGTGCTGGAAAACGGCTGCCGTATTTTCCCGGCCATGCTCGACGCGATCGCTGCCGCACGCCATTCCATTGATTTTCTGACGTTCGTCTATTGGCAAGGCAATATCGCCCGCCGTTTCGGCGCGGCGCTGGCCGAACGCGCCAGGGCCGGCGTACGAGTGCGCGTGCTGCTCGACGGTTTCGGCGCCTATCCCATGCCCAGGGCGGTCATCGAACAAATGGAGGCGGCCGGTGTCGACGTCGCCTGGTTCCGCCCGCCGGTGCGCTGGCGCATCTGGCAGGCAGACAATCGCACGCACCGCAAGGTATTGATTTGCGATGAGCGCATCGGTTTCACCGGCGGCGTGGGCATAGCCGAACAGTGGGAAGGCGATGCGCGCAATCCCAATGAATGGCGCGATACGCACTTTCGGATAATCGGTGCTGCAGTGGACAGCCTGCGCGGCGCTTTCCTGTCCAACTGGATCGAAGCCGGGCATGCCGCCTTCGACCGCATCTGGGAGTTGCCCGCGCCGGCCAGCCCGGGCGAAGCCAAAATCCAGGTGGTAGCCACCTCGGCCGCAGTGCAATACAGCGACATAGCGACGCTGTTGCGATTGCTGCTGTCGATGGCGCAGCGTGAACTGCGCATCGCCACCGCATACTTCGTGCCGGACGAGCCAACCGTTGCTCTTTTGCGCACTGCCGCCAAGCGCGGCGTGGATGTGGAAGTTCTGATGCCAGGGCCGCATACTGATCAGCGCGTGTCGCAGATCGCCGGCGAGGATGTGTTTGCGCCACTAATCGAGGCTGGCGTCAAGCTGTTCTATTTCCAGCCGACGATGCTGCATACGAAGGTCTTGGTCGTGGACCGCATGGTCGCCTGCATTGGTTCGGCGAACTTCAACCAGCGTTCGATGGCCAAAGATGACGAACTGGCACTATGCGTCATCCACGAGCCGACGGTGGCGCAGTTGCTGGATGGCTTCGAACGCGATCGCGAGCGCTGCAGACGTATCACCGACGGCAACTGGAAGAAGCGCGGCATCGGCCAGCGCCTGCTTGAAATCGCCAGCCGGCCAATACGCAGTCAGACTTGAGCAGCGGCCAGGTGGGTTGTTGATGGCAACCTCCGAGGCGAGTGCATAGATTGTTAGGCATGTTTTAAGTGGACTGATCTGCCCAAGGTCTGCTGCCGTCTGGCACGGCAACCACGCTGCCTGGATGAAGCCAAGGCGGGCACACGGCCTGTTGGAAAACGCATGAGCAACTCTTCGCAACAGCAAATGCTGGGCATATCGGCGATCGTCGTGGCCTCGATCTTATGGGGCACCACCGGCACCGCCGCGACATTTGCCCCAGACGTGGGGCCGTTGGCCATCGGCGCCGCTGCGATGGGCATCGGCGGTCTTTTGCAAGCGGCACTGGCGTTGCGCGGCATCCGCCGCGCACAAGCCGCCTTGCTGGCGCAGACACGCCATGTGCTTCTGGGCGCTGTCATGGTGGCCGTTTACCCACTTGCCTTCTATTCATCCATGCGTCTTGCCGGCGTGGCCATCGGAACCGTGATGACGATCGGCTCGGCGCCGCTGCTTTCTGCGTTGATCGAATGGCGGCTGGAAGGGCTGCGCCTTACGCTGCGCTGGTTTGCCGGCGCCGGTCTTGGCTTGTCGGGCATGGTGCTGCTAAGCCTTGCCGACAATCATGGCGCTGCGGCCACGCAGGATACGGGCCTGATCCTGGCAGGCATTGTCCTGGGCGTGGTCGCCGGTCTCGGCTACGCATTCTACTCATGGTCGGCTCGACGCTTGATGCAGGCTGGAATTCCCTCAGCGACCGCCATGGGCGCAACCTTCGGCTTGGGTGGCGTTCTGCTGATGCCGATACTGCTTGCCACCGGCGCTCCCTTACTCGCGTCGTGGAACAACCTCGGCGTGGGTCTGTACATGGCGCTGGTGCCGATGTTCATCGGCTACCTCTGCTTTGGGTCTGGATTGGCTCGGGTGCGGGCGAGCATTGCCACGACAATCTCGCTGCTCGAACCCGTCGTCGCCGCCATCCTCGCGATCATGGTGGTGGGCGAGAGCCTGTCACTCGGTGGCTGGAGCGGCGTGCTGCTCATCATCGCGAGTCTGTGCTGCATCACCGTGCCGCGGCCCAGGCGTGTGACAAGCCGGATGCCGCAATCGACGCGCTAGCCAAAGTGGCCACTTCAAATGCAAAGCCAACCGGGCTATCATCCGCCCGCTTCTAAATTACTCTTCAACAAGAACCCACACTCGATTGTCCATCATGATGCCATCACTTCGCCTTCTGTCCATTCTTTCATTGCTGGCGATGGGGCTGACCGCCTGTGCAGTTCCCGGGCCATCAGCACAATCGGCAGGCGCTTCCACAGACACCATCGTGCTCGAAGGCAAGTTGTTTTACCGCGAACGCATTGCACTGCCACCGAACGGCACGGCCAAAATAACGCTCGACGATACGACGGTTGCCGACAGGCAGGCGCCGGTTGTCGCCGCCAAGACCATCGAGTTGGCGGACCGGCAAGTGCCAATCCCGTTCGAACTCAGCATTGCCAGGGACAAGCTGCAGCCGCAGCATGATTATGGTCTGCGTGCCACCATTCACGGGCCGCAGGACAAGCTGCTCTGGACCACCGATCAGACCCATCTGATCAACCTCGAGCAAAACAGGCACGACTTCGGCATGCTGCGTCTCGTGCGCGTCGAGGCCGCAGCCAGTGACGGTGCTGGCCTGTCATCCGGCGCGGGCGGCAACGTGTCGAAGCAATCACTGCTGATCGATCGCGAATGGGTCGTGGAAGACATCGCTGAGCGCGGCATCATCGACGCGTCCCACATGACGCTCAACTTCGATGCCAACGGCCGCCTCAGCGGCTATGCCGGCTGCAACAACTATCACGCCCAGTATGAGCTGGCCGGTGAGAGCCTGCGGGTCGACACCATGGCCGTGACCATGAAAGCCTGCGCACCGGCATTGAACAACCAGGAGCGCCGCTTCCTGCAAGTGCTGCGTGACACGCACAGCTTCGACATCGACGCCACCGGCAAGCTCATTCTGCATTCGGCAAATGGCGACACGCTGGCGGCCTATCCCGCCACGAGCAGCTAATCACCATGGATTTTTACGCAACTGATGCGATCTCGTGCAGACCCTTTGCTTGCATGGCGGCCCGGCGCGTTCAATTGGCACGGTTGAGCGTGGCCAGGGCAATGCCAATGCCCACGAACATCCCGCCGGCCGCACGATTCACCGCACGGGCGTGATGCTGCAGCCATGGCGCAACCCGATGGGCCGAGCCGGCCAAGAGCAGTTCGTAGGCAAACTCCACCACCGCAAAGGTTCCGCCCAGCACCATGAATTGCACGGGCCAAGCCATGCCGGGCACCATGAACTGCGGCAAGAAGGCGGCAAAGAAGATCACCGCCTTCGGATTCGAGGTGGCGACCAGGAAACCATCTCGAAACAGCGCATGGGCCGGCGCCTGCTGCGCAAACACCGTGCCGCCAGCGCCTGTATTGCCTACCGGCGCGCGCCAGGTTTTGAGACCCAGATAAACCAGATAAGCCGCGCCCAGCCATTTGGCCACGGTGAAGGCCCGCTCCGAAGCCGCCAGCAAGGCGCCAAGCCCGACCATGGAAATGGCGATGAGCAGCAAAAAACCAACCGCGCCGCCGAGCAGGGTCGCCACCGAACGGCGCCAGCCGAAACGCATGCCGTGCGTGAGGGCGAGCAAGCCGTTGGGCCCTGGAGTCAGTGATAGGCCCGCTGCGGCCAGCAGATAAATGGTCCAGTGTTGCAGGGTCATGGGCGATTTGTCCCGAACATGGATGCAGAACCCGACTACCTCAGATTTTTTGCAGATCCGCGGCTTTGGGCAAGAACAATCTTAGACACGACAAAGCCGGTGCGGCCAACAATAGCATGTGAATGGGTACAGGCAAATCTGCGTCGCAGACCATGCCATTTGCCAGGCAGTGTCGCAGGCAGCGAACGAGCAATGCCACTGCTGGTAATCCAGCCGGCGCGGCATGTTGGTCGCGCTGGCAGCGTGATGGTGCGCCCGGCAGGATTCGAACCTGCGGCCTTCGGCTTCGGAGGCCGACGCTCTATCCAACTGAGCTACGGGCGCATGGCAGGCGGTCATGATACTGGCTACAGCCGGCAGCGTCCATGGCTGCGCATGGCGGGACTGGCGCATGCGCGCCATCAGATCACGGCGGTGCAAGCATCAGATCATGCGCCCTGATGGCAGCTGTTGCGGTTTTGGCAAGCGCTTGTGCACGGCTCGTGAGCGACTTGGCAGGCTGTCCTTCGATGGCGAGGATGGCAACTTGCTGCTCGCTGGCCATGTCGAGCACGCTTAGGGCGTGTTCACAATCAGCACGACGGCGCGCCGGCGGCCATTTTTTTGCAAGACAAGGCGCAGTGAGCGTACGTTAGTCATTCTACCGTAGCGAGCTGCAACGCAGGATTGCGGAAAAATGGCCCCCGTCCCGAAGGGTTGCGCCCAAAATCGCGCCATCCTGCGTTGCGCGGCTTGGTCGTAGGAGTGCTACGACCGGCGCCACGCGCCTTGTCTGGCACAATTTTGGGCAGCAACGCGACGCCGCGGTGATTGTGAACACGC
>DATGUT010000235.1:0-14284 GCA_035301185.1 Salinisphaeraceae bacterium | reverse complement strand
GGCCTCCCCTTTGCCGATCTGGTCGAAATACCAGTGCCAGGCACTCGGTTCGATGGGTTCGCCCACCGTGGTCATGTGCTTGAATTGCTGATTGCAGTGTATGGGCACATCGGGGCCGGCACGACGCAAGGCACGCACTGCAGTCGGTGAGGTGTGGAAAATATTGACGCCAAGGCGCTCGGCGATGCGCCACGGACGGCGCACGTCCGGATAGGTCGGCGTGCCCTCGTAGACGACACTGGTGGCAGCCACGGCAAGCGGGCCGTAGACGATATAGGAATGGCCCGTGATCCAGCCAATGTCGGCCATGCACCAGTAGGTGTCGGTGGCATGGATGTCCTGAATGTATTTCGAGGTGCCGGCGACATAGGCCAGATAACCGCCGGTGCGGTGCTGGCAGCCCTTGGGCTTGCCGGTAGTGCCACTGGAATACATCAGGAACAGCGGATCTTCGGCGTCCATGGAGACGGCATCGATGCGCGCGCCGGCATACTCTTTCAGCACTTCGTTGACGAACACGTCGCGTCCCTCAACCATGGGCTTGGGTGAGCTGTATTCGCCTGGATAGCGCTGCCAGACCAAGACCTTGTCCACATGCTGGCCGGCTTCTTCGGCGGTTTTTACCGCAACATCGGCCTTTTGCTTGTGATCAAGCAACTTGCCCGAGCGCCAGTATGCATCCGCGGTAATGAGAATGCTGCTGCTGGAGTCCTCCATGCGTGAGCCACAGGATTGGCCGGAAAAGCCACCAAACACCTGCGAATGGATGGCGCCAAGGCGCGCACATGCCAGCATGGTGATGGGCAGATCCAGCGTCATCGGCAAGTGCAGGGTCACCCGATCTCCGGCCTTTACCCCGCAGTAGTCACGCAACAGCGCCGCCATCTCGTTCACGCGCACATACAATTCCTGATAAGTCACTGCATAGGGCGGGTTGCCTTCGTCTTCGGGGACGAAGATCATGGCGGCCTTGTTGCGATATTGCTCGAGGTGGCGGTCCACGCAGTTGTAGCAGGCATTCAATTTGCCGCCCGTGAACCACTTCCAGAACGGCGGCTTGCTGGAATCGAGCACGGTATCGTAGGGCTCGAACCAAGTGAGCATGTCTGCGTATTCGCGAAAACAGTCGGGGAAATTCTCTTCGCTGAAGCGTTTGCGAATGTCAGGATCGTCCATGATCGCCTGCTCGACAAACGACTGCGGCGGCTGGATGTATTCTTCTTCCTGCCAGTGCACTGCGATCTGTGTTTCATTGGCTTCGCTTCGTTCTGTGGTTTGAGTGCTGCTTGTCATCACTCTATCCTCCGTGTTTCCGTGTTTTGAAATGCTGTCATCACGCGCCAAATGGTCCGCGTCACCTGTCAACACAGTGGCTGCACAACAGCAAAAGCGGGCGACGAGGGGTCGCCATTTGCTGCTGCTTCCTGTTCACTACAGGCCGGCTAATCGTCGCCCAGTGGCCCGAGCGGCAGTACCGCGCGCTTGAAGGTGTCGTTGGTCACAATGGCAAAACTGGTATACATG
This sequence comes from Salinisphaeraceae bacterium, assembly GCA_035301185.1. GTDB lineage: Bacteria > Pseudomonadota > Gammaproteobacteria > Nevskiales > Salinisphaeraceae > DATGUT01. Next base: position 12,760 of record DATGUT010000235.1, on the reverse strand, counting down.
GCGATGACGCCACAGAGCACGCCCACGGCGCCGCCGGCGAGGCTGACGGCCGGCAGATCCAGCATGCCGCCGATGCCGAGCAGGAAGTACGTCGGCCACAAAGTGACAAATACGCCAAACAGGGCCATATTGAGCTTGAAGGTCGAAACCCACATGTACAGGGTGAAAAAGCCCCAGACAATCAGTCCGACATTGATCGCATTGCCAACGTGCGACAAGTCCAGTGAGTGCATGCCACCGAGCCAGAGCATCAAGGCAAACCACACCCAGAACGCGCCGTATGAGCAAAAGGCGACCATGCCGAATGTATTGCCGGCTTTGGCTTCGAGGGTTCCGGCGTAGAATTGGACCAGCCCGCCAAAGATGAATGCCAGTGGCAGGATGACTTCCATGCCACCGCTGGGTATCAGACCGGAATTGACTAGGCTCAGCATGACTGTGGTGAAGCCGAAACATACCAGCCCCAATCCGGCGGGATTGGCTTGCGGCTTGGTTTCCTCTGCCATGGCAGCCTCCTGCCAGGAACTTTATTGTCCCTGACAAGAATCATTATTGCGGCATATGTTTTGCAGATACCATTCGGCAGCGTACTTATGCAGGCCAGGGAAAATCCCTAAGCGAAATGCGCACATGCAAAGCCCGCCCTGGACAGGGCGGCAACACCACAAACCATAGCCTGCCCTCGGCCTTGCTCTGCGGAATCTTACCCTGAAACAAGCAATCGGACGCCTGTCTGCGGCCCCACGCGTAAAGCCTGACCTGCTTTTGCCAGCATTATCTTCAAGATTGGCATACGCTCATGGCAAGCCTGCCAAAAACTCAGCCAGAGCACGATTCCACGCCGCCGCCTCTTCTATATGGCCGCAATGGGCGCTGTGTTCGAGCGTCACCAGCGCGCCTTGCGGCAGCCGTTCGGCAAGATAGGGCGCGCCGCTGTAGCGCTGCTTGCGATCATGACGGCCGTGGATCACCAGGGCAGGGATTTGCACCTGTTCCAGAGAGCCGCGGAAGTCGATATCCCACATGCTCTTGTTGTATTCGTTGGAGACATGCTGCGACCAGGTCAGGCCGTCCATGATCGTGGCATGGGCCAAGGCGGCGCTTGGCGGCCGCGCGAACATCCAGTTCTGCGCCACTTCGGCGAGTATGTCCGGATAGCTGCGGGCACCCTGCTCGTAGATCGCCAGAAACTCTTCCGACATGCCGCCGGCCACGCCATCTCGCGTGCACGTGTACCATGGTCCGCCATTGGCCAGCACCAGGCCACGCACCTGTTCCGGCGCCTTGATTGCAGCCAGCAGCGAGATATGCGCCCCCATGCCGTGACCCACCAATACTGCGGGCTTTGAGCTGACCGCCCGGGCCAGGGACAACAGGTCATCTGCCGCCAGCTCGCCGGTATAACCGCTGGCCGGCTTATCGGAATTGCCGGTGCCGCGCCAATCATAGGTGACGGTCAGATGATCCGGGGCAAAATGCGCGACTTGCTCATCCCACATGGCATGAGAGGCGTTGCCGGAGCTGGTGAAAATAATCGCTCTGCCGGCGCCAAAGCTTTCATAATACAAAGAAACGCCGGACTCGGTTTGTTGTAATGGCATATTGTGAAACGATTCCTAAAATGAATTGCACGGGCAAGAGGCGCCAACAACCCATGGCTGACTGGCGCAGCAATACTCATGCTTAAGGCCATTGCCGGCAGGCAGATGAACGTGCTTGCCGGCCTTGCTGCCTTAACTGCCGTAGGCAGCTTCAATGGCCGGAAATGCCGGCTCGCCTTCGGCCGTCGTCACGCCTTGCAGCCATTCCTCCACCAGATCCAGATTGGCCGCGATCCATTTCTGCGCAACATCCTCTGCAGGATGCTGTTCATAACTGTTGCCGTAAACCCATTGGCTCTGGATTTCCGAATCCACCTTGAATTGCTTCAGAAAACGGGCGACATTCGGGTTTGTCTCGGGATAATCGGTGCGCACGATCGTATATATTGTAGCCTTGGTATCGACCACCGGGCTGTCCTCCGGCCCTTTCAGATAATAAAGATCGTATTTGATGTTCATCCAGTGCGGCTTCCAACCATAGAAGAGGATCCATCCATTGTTATCCGTGGCGCGCCCGACCTGCACCAGCATGGAAGCGGTGGCACTGGTCACCACTTTCCAGTCACCCAGGCCGTATTCGTCTGCGTCTATAAGCTCCTGGACTTGCGTGGGCCAGGTACCGCCGGCCTCGTTGCCGTATATCTTGTGGCCAAAGCGATCGGCATAACGGCTCAGATCCTCGACCGAATCAACGCCTGCTTCGTGCACGTACACTGGTACCGCCATCCCCGACAGCGCATGTGGGAGATTCGCAGTCAGCCGAATCAGTTTGCCCTCCTCCACCAGCGGCGTGATCATGGCTGCCGAAATCGGGTACCAGCCGCCGAGTGCGACATCCACCTGGCCGGAAACAATGCCATGCAGGATGAAAGGCGTGTTCAATTGCAGTTTCTCGGTCTCGTAGCCCAGGACTTCGAGAATGTCCGTAGCCACTTCAGTCTTGACCGTGACTCCAGGCCAGGGCTGTATGCCAAACTTGACCGCCGACGTATCGGCCAGCGTCAAAGACGAAATCATCAGCAGCATCAGAGCAGTGCATGTCACAATGAAGCCATGGGCGCAGCGGCCCAAGAAGTTGCAATTACGGCATTGATCCATATGTGTAACCTCCAGTTTCAACTGTAAGCAACGGCGTATGATACACGCTTGCGGCAATCCGATTTGCTCTTGATGCGGGCTCAGCGGAGTCAGAACCTTTCGCCTGCTGCTCGCCAGGTGACATAGGGCGTCACTTTCTGACGCAGGCCGTCACCATGCAATGCATGCCTGGTCGGCTTTTTACTTGCATTTGCTTGCTTCCTGCCGTTGGCATGCAACTTGCTTCATCCAACACAGGCGCATGCCATTTTGAGCAAGCCGGAAACGAGGGGTTTTGGTGATACACGCAAACGCTGGGGGGCCTAGTTGCGGTATTGCCATGCTCGAATGGCATGCGCCTATCTGTGTGTTGGGCTTGCCGCCGCGAAACAGTTCCCGCAACGTCTCTGATTACCGCGTCCAAAGCGATGCCCCAGGGCGATGAATCAACCTTACCCGGTCACACTCGCAACATAGGCAGCGACAGCCTCGCGCTCTGCCTCGCTGAGCGTATCTGCGTACGGTGGCATGGCGCCAATGCCGTCTGTCACTGCCTTGTAGACCCGTTCCGCGCTGGGCTGGAGTTCATCCAGATTGGGGCCGATCTGCCCCTGGCTGCCGGCATCCGCAAGCGTGTGGCATATGGCGCAGGCAGGTGCGGCCGTCTCCGTGAACACTTTCTTGCCGGCGTTGGTGTCATTGGCTGCTGCGGCCATGCTCAGGCCGAAGAACAGGCACGCGGCCGCAAGAGCGGCCGCGCTGCCAAAGTGGTTCGCTTTTTTGCTGCTCGCCATTAGCCGACCACCACTTTCAGAGCATGATCGCGCCAGCTGTTGTTGCCATAACCGCGCTCGTTTTCCTCGCGCTGTTCGGGTTGCACGTCGCCGCCGCCATTGGTTGCCCGGCTTGCCAGCACGTGCTCGCCCGCCGGCAGGTCCACTTCCAGGCGGAAGGTGCGCCAGGCATAACGGCCCAGATCCGGCCCGTACAGTTCGGCCTGCTGCCAGCTTTCGCCGCCATCGATCGAGACTTCCACACCTTCGACCGGGCCGTAGCCGCCAAAGGCGACGCCGTAAATCACCTGCTGACCCGCCCGGACATCCTCATCGGCATCGGCGCCGGGGCCGGTGATCCAGGACTTGACGTTCATTTCCCACATGGATGGCTGCTCTGGAGAACCCGACTCACCGATGGGGCGCATGCGATAACTGGACTGCTGCATGCTGGCCGTACTTTCCTCCGTGGTGAGCGCCACGCGCTTGACGTACTTGATGTTGTTGCAGCCGTAATAGCCCGGCACGATGACCCGCAGCGGGCCGCCATGCACCAGCGGAATCGGCTCGCCATTCATTTCCCAGGCCAGCAGGACATCATCCAGGGCCTTGTCAATGGGTACGGAGCGCTCGACCTTGATCTGGTCGGGATCGAGCCCTTCCGGCAGGATCTCGCCGCCCGTGCTGGTCAGATACTGCATGCCGTCGGCTGGGCCGCCAAGTGCTTCCACCACGTCCTTCAGCGGCACACCACTCCACAGGACATTACCGGCGGCCCCCATGCGCCATTGCGAGCCGCTTGCCTCGTGTTCAAAGAAGCCGCGGCCGTTGCCGGCACATTGCAGCACCATGGCAACCGACGTGAGGCCCATGGTTTTCAATTCGCGCAATGACAGCTTCTGTGGGTTCTTCACACCATCAAAACTGACTTCCCAGGCATCTCGGTCGGCAACGATTGCCTCGTCCGGCACCGGCAGGTTGTTGCGGATATAGAGCCGCGAAGCCGGCGTAATGCCGCTGCTGCCAACCGCATCGCGCTGGGTTTCCAGCGTGATCGGGCTGCTGCCATGCAGGATCATCGCGGCTTCTTCCTTTCTGGGGACCTCCGGCGGCAACCCAGAAGCATCAGCGTCATCGGCGGCTAAAGCCACGCTGCCGATGCCTGTGCCCATGGCAGCAAGCCCAGTGCCAGCACCAACGGAGCGCACCAGGAAGCGGCGACGATCGGGGCGTTCCAATTGTTCATGCGCAGCCGTTGCAGCTGCTTTTTCTTGCTTTGCAATAGGTTCGTTCTTCATCGTCAGCTCCTCCTTGGTATAAAAACAAGGCCTCTTGCGCCTTGACTCAGATCAGCACACTCTAGCGTTGCCATGTGGGAAATGCCAATCCAACAGGCGCCAGGCCGGAGTAAACCCCAGTGATGGCGACTCGCTCGCACCAGCCGCCAATCAAAGATAATCGCGGCGCAACACGGCCGCGGACTTGGGCGACAACAGACCCGGGGGCACGTCGTATACGGTGATGGCGCCGTGCTGGCCGGCCTGGCTCAGGCGGTGCACGGCGCGGGCGTAAGTCGTCAGCACGCTGGCCGTGAACTGTGGATTGCTGCCAAGCTGCAGACGATATTCAATGGTTTGCACCGCCGTGTCGCTGGTGTTGCCGCTGTGGATGACGAAACCGCCGTGCGGCATGGCGCTGTGCTCGTGCGCCAGCTCATCCGCGCTGATGAAATGAACGGTGGTGTCGTAGGGCTCGAAATAATGCGCCATGGTGGTGATGGCCGTGCGCACTTCATCGGCATCGGCGCCTTCCTCAAGCACGACGTAGCATTCACGCCGGTGTTTTGCGCGCGTGCTCAACTCGGGGCGCGCGCCGCTGCGTACCTTGTCCATGGCGTCCTCGGCGGGAATCGTGTACTGCACGCCGGCGGCCACGCCGGGCACCTGGCGCAGGGCGTCGGAATGGCCCTGGCTCAGGCCACGCCCCCAAAAGGTGTAGGTCGCGCCGTCGGGCACCAGCGCCTCGCCCATGACCCGGTTAAGCGAAAACAGCCCCGGATCCCAGCCGCAGGAGATGAGCGCCGTATGCCCGGCAGGCCCTGCCACGGCATCCACCGAGGCGAAATACTCGGGGATGCGAGCATGGGTGTCGAAGCTGTCGACCGTGTTGAAGTGCGCGGCACAGGCCGGCCCCTGCTGCGGCAAGTCGTCCTTCGAGCCACCGCACAGGATGAGCACGTCGATGCTGTCGCGGTGTTCGTCCAGCGCATCGACATGCAAGACGGCGGAGTCCGCCAGCTGCGGCTGCAAGGCCGACGGTTCGCGGCGCGTGAAGATGCCGACCAGCGCCATGTCTGCATTGTTGGCCACGGCCAGCTCGACCCCGCGGCCGAGGTTGCCATAGCCGAGAATACCGATTCGAATTGCGTCGCTCATGATGGCTGCCCTGTGGATGATTCACGGCAGCTTAAACGAAGAGCGGGGTTGCCTGCATCCGCAACGGGTTGCTTGACATAGCTTCGCCTACGCGACTTCGCTGCGGTGTGCCTTCTCCAAATCGTAGTCGGCCTGCAGGCCCATGAAGGCAGTGACCTGCCAGGCCAGCGCATCGCGCAGCAGGCAGGCAGCGCGCTCATGGACCAGACCCGCGAGATGGCATGCAACTCCCGTGGGCTGGGCCGCAACGCAGGCGCTACAGCAAACGCGAGCGCGCTTACACGCGGGCGCTGCCAGCCGCTGTCGAACGCGGCAAGTCGAGCTTCGGGCCGACGTTGTAGCTGGTCATGGACAGCGCGCCCATCGCATACCCCTCGATCATGGGCTGCACGCGCCCATCCGCCGCGGCCAGTGCCGCCGTGTACAGCAGCGGGATGAAGTGATCCGGCGTTGGCACGGCGCGCGCATAATCGGCATGCTCGGCCAGTTTCAGGATGGCGCCTGGATCGGCCACCATCTGGGCGCGGGCCGCCTCGTCAAAGCGCTGCGCCCAGGCAAAGCCGTGGCTGGCTCGCGCCCGATCGAGCAGCGCCAGATTGTGCACGACGTTGCCGCTGGCCAGGATGAGCACGCCGCGCTCGCGCAGCGGCGCCAGCCGGGCGCCGAGCTGCAGATGATATTGCAATGGGCGCAGCGCGTTGATCGACAGCTGCACCACCGGCACGTCCGCCTGTGGATACAAATGCGCAAGCACGCTCCAGGTGCCGTGATCGAGGCCCCATTGGTCGCGATCCAGGCCGACCCAGTCGGGCTTGACCACTTCCACGATTTCCCGCGCCACCTCGGGTGAGCCTGCAGCCGGATATTCAAACTCGAACAGGGATTCGGGGAAGCCGTAGAAATCGTGAATCGTGCGCGGGCGCGCCATGGCGGTCACCGCGGTCGCGCCGAAATACCAATGGGCGGAGATGACCAGAATGGCGCGCGGGCGCGGCAGCGCCGCCCCGAGCGCACGCCAGGCGCGGGTGTAGCTATTGTCCTGCAGCGTGTTCATCGGGCTGCCATGGCCGATGAACAATGCCGGCATGCGCTGATCCTGGTGATTGTCCTGAATACTCATCTACTGCTCTGAAACCCGGACCATTCGATGCCGGCCAGCTCCGCCAACTCCCTGTTCCAGCTGGCCAGGTCGTCCTTGACGAATTGACTCAGGTGATCATGGCCGCAGGCGCGGGCCATGACCTGCATGAGCTGGACGCTGGCATCGAGGAAGGTGGCCAACTGGCCGGCGGCCGCATCGACGTTCAGCTTCTGGCGCAACTTCGGGTCCTGGGTGGCAATACCCGCCGGGCACAGGTTCGTGTGACACATTCTTGCCGCCACGCAGCCGATGGCCTGCATGGCGGAGTTGGCCAGCGCGATGCCATCCGCACCCAGCGCCAGCGCCTTGAGGAAATCAGTGTGCGTGCGCAGCCCACCGGTAATGATCAAAGTGACGCGTCCACTCATGCCCAGCTTGTCCAGGCAATGGCGGGCACGGGCCAGCGCCGGAATGGTCGGCACCGAAATATGATCGCGAAACAGCAACGGCGCATCACCGGTGCCGCCACCGCGGCCATCGAGGATGATGTAGTCGGCGCCGGCGCGCACGGCGAACTCAATGTCGCGCTCGATGTGCTGGGCGCTCAGCTTGAAGCCAATGGGAATGCCGCCGCTCAGCTCGCGCACGCGATCGGCAAAACGGGCGAAATCCTGCACGCTTTCGAGATCGGTGAATGTCGGCGGCGAATCGGCATTCTCGCCTGCGGGCAGGCCGCGGATCTCGGCGATGCGCCCGACATTCTTGCGCCCCGGCAAATGGCCGCCGGTGCCAGTCTTGGCGGCCTGACCGCACTTGAAGTGGAACGCCTGCACACGCGTCAGCAGCGCTTCGTCATAGCCAAACCTGGCCGAAGCATATTCGTACATGTAGCGGCTATTGGCCTGCTGTTCCTCGGGCAGCATGCCGCCCTCGCCGGAGCTGATGGCGGTGCCGGCCTGCTCCGCCCCCTTGGCCAGCGCCAGCTTGGCCTCTTGCGACAGCGCGCCAAAGCTCATGTCGCTGACGAACAGCGGCATGGCGAGCCGCAGCGGTTTTAGAGCTTCGGGGCCGATCACCAGTTCGGTGCCGACCGCCACGTCCTCCTGCAGCGGCTTGCGCGCCAGCTGCGCCACCATGATCTGGATGTCGTTCCAGTCCGGCAGCTGGCTGCGCGGCACACCCATGGCCGCCATCTCGCCATACGGCCCGAGCCGGCTCAGCCCCTCGCGCGCCAGCCGATGGATGAAAGCCACCGTGGGCTCTTCCGGTGTGGGCTCCGCCGTGGGCATGGCCTCGGCAGTCTCTGCCGGCGCCTCTTCCTGCAGCGAAAACTGCTTGCCGATCATCTCTGCCGGCACTTGCTTGTGATGACCATCACAATACGGCGCATTGTGAGTTTGCTTGCAGCGGCACAAATAGGCCTCGCCGTCCTCTTCCGCGGTAAAGCCCAGCGGCGTGAAACCGGTGCCCTTGTGCGAACCATCGCAAAAGGGTTGATTGGCGGAACGCCCGCAACGGCAGAAATAGTATTCCTTGCCCGCTTCCAGCTCGACCGCAATGGGTTTGTTATATGCGACTACAGGCTGCATGGGTTATCTCCAGCAAGCGCCGGAGACGGCCCGCGACACGCCTCCGGGTGAGAGCAGCTTCAAGGCTGCCATTGCAATATACAATGGCCCTTTCCACCGTGGCCAGTGCAGCGGCAATGAGCGCAGCAGGAGACCGGACAGCTCGATGACGATCACGACCGATGAATTGTTTGCAGACATCGCCGGCGGACAAGTGTTCGTGCGCCGCTGGACGCCTGCAAAAGCGCACCACTGTCCAATCGTCCTGTTGCATGATTCGCTCGGCTGCGTCGGACTGTGGCGGGATTTTCCCGCCGCCCTGGCGGCGGCCACCAGCCGCCGGGTCATCGCCTATGACCGGCTGGGTTTCGGCAAATCATCGCCGCTGGCAAAACGCCCCGCGCCCACATTCATCGCCGACGAGGCGCGTCTGCATTTGCCGGCCGTCATGGCGGCGCTGGCAGTGGATGCATACATTCCCTTCGGCCACAGCGTCGGCGGCGGCATGGCACTGCTCGCGGCGACCATGGCCGACAACAAGTGCGCCGCGGTGATCACGGCAGCCGCGCAGGCATTCGTGGAGGAGCGCACCCGCGCCGGCATCCGCGCGGCAAAACAGAATTTTGCCGATGCGGCGCAGTTCGCCAGGCTGCGCAAGTGGCATGGCGAGCGCGCCGCCTGGGTGCTGGATGCGTGGACGGAAGTGTGGCTGGCGCCCGAGTTTCGCGACTGGACGCTCGTGCCGTTGCTGCCACAGGTGCGCTGTCCGGTGCTGGCCATTCATGGCGCGGACGATGAATACGGCTCCAGCGCCTTTGCGCAATGCATCACCGACGGCGTGCGCGGCCCGGCGCAGATGGCGCTGCTGCCCGATTGCGGCCATGTGCCGCATCACGAGCATCGAGACCAAGTGCTGGAGCTGGTCGCCGCATTCCTGCATGTACAGGCGCTCCCATGAGCGGGCGCGAACGCGGGTGATGGCCGGCGCCTACGCCGCCAAAAACAACACAACCCAAGTGGCGATGACGGCCAGCGCGGCGCCGATCAGCGTCCATTGCTGCGTGCGCCGGGTGCGCACCAGCTCGGCCTTGATTTCGGCCAGGTTTTGCTGCAACTGCCTGTCTGCCGGCGTGTGCCCCTCCTCCAGCCTTTGCAGCAGATTGGCGCTTATTTCCGGCAGGCTGTCCATGATTTGCGGCAGTTGGCTGCGCAGCCGCTCGGCGGCGCGTTGCGGACTCGCGCGCCGGCGCAGCCATTCTTCGAGCACGGGCACGGCGGTGGCCCACAAATCGAGCTGCGGATAGAGATCACGCCCCAGGCCCTCGATGTTGAGAATGGTTTTCTGCAGCAGCGCCAGTTGCGGCTGGATGCGGTAATTGTAGCGCTGGGCCACCCGGAACAGGCGCAGCATGAACACACCGAAGGAAATCTCGGCCAGCGGCTTGTTGAAAATCGGCTCCGAGACGGTGCGGATGGCGCCTTCGAAGTCCTCGAGACGGGTGTCCGCCGGCATCCAGCCGGATTCGATGTGCAACTCGGCGATGCGGCGGTAATCGCGATTGAAGAAGGCGAGGAAATTCTCCGCCAGGTAGCGCTGGTCGTGCGCCGACAGCGTACCGACGATGCCGAAGTCGACACCAAGATAGCGCGGCCGCTCGGGATGCGTCACATCGACGAAGATGTTGCCCGGATGCATGTCGGCGTGAAAGAAGTTGTCGCGGAAGACTTCGCTGAAGAAGATCTTCACGCCGCGCTCGGCCAGCACCTTGAAGTTGACACCGGCGGCGTGCAGGGCGTCGATGTCGTCGATGGCGATGCCGTCGATGCGCTCCATGACCAGCACGGATTCGCAGGTGGCATCGAAAAACACTTCCGGGTGATAGATCAGATCCGAACCGGCCCAGTTGCGGCGCAGTTGGTTGGCGTTGCCGCCTTCACGCAGCAGGTCCAACTCGTCGGTGATGATGCGCTCGTATTCGGCCACCACTGCCAACGGCCGCAGCCGCGCCGCCTCCGGCACGAAGCGGCGCGCCAGGCGCGCCAGCCGGTACAACACGGCCACGTCCCGGGCCACCAGCTGGTGCACATTGGGCCGCAATACCTTGACCACCACCTCGCGCTCCGTGTCCTCGCCGGGCAGCACATGCAGGCGCGCCGCATGCACTTGGGCGATGGAGGCCGCGGCCAGGGGTTCGTCGTCGAAGGCCGCGAACACATCCTCGATGCGCCTGCCATAGGCCTGCTCGATCAGCTCGCGCGCCTGTTCGCCGGGAAACGGCGGCACATCGTCCTGCAACAGCGACAATTCCTCGGCCAGCCCCGGCGGCAGCAGGTCGCCCCGGGTAGATAACGTCTGGCCGAACTTGACGAAAATCGGCCCCAACTCCTGCAATGCCTCGCGCAGGCGCACGCCGATTGGCTGGGCGTGGCTCTGCGGGCGCCCGAACAGCCAGCGCGGAGCGCGCTCGCCCAGCAATTCACCAAGCCCGTAGGCGCGCACGACGCGCCGGATTTCCAGCAGGCGGCGGGTGGTGGCAAACATCAACGCGGTGCTTGCCAGTGCGCGGCCAGGCGCCTGATGCGCGTGCGCAGATGCTCGCTGTCGGCACGCAACCGGTTCACACGCGCGGCAAACGCGGCGTGTTCGCGGCTGCCGATGACATCGCGCGTTTCCTCGCGCAGATATTCGGCCAAATCCTCGGGCAGGGTTGCGGCGGCCCGCCGGGCGAAAGCGCCGGCACCGCGCAGGCCCAGGCCGATGAAGCGCGCCGGCACCGGGCCGAGGCGCGCATCGAGCCAGTCCCCGAGGTCGAAATCGATCGCGGTGAACAGGCGCGCGAACTGCTGCGCAATGCCGACATCGCCTTCGATGCGCAGGGCGCTGCCGCTGAGGCCCTCCTCGCCGGCGAAGAAAACACGTGCGAAGTCACGGCTTTGGCCGGTCAGGCGCACATCTGCCGGAGATTCGGCGCCAGCCATGACCTGCATGCCATGCACGGTGGCGACGAACACCAGGGTCAGGTCGAGATCACTGCAGTCGATTTGCAGCGAGCGGCCGCTGAGCTCGGCGCAGCGTGCCAGCGCGCGCTCGTCGCTGCCAATATAGCGGTTGAGCGCGATCTCGAGCGCACCATAGGCGGCCGTGGGCAAGGTCCAGCGTGTTGTCATGGCTTGTAACCGCGATGCACGGCGACGATGCCGCCGCTGAGGTTGTGATAATCGCAGCGGGCAAAACCGGCGCTGCGCATCATTTCGGCCAGCGCCTCCTGGTCCGGCTGCATGCGAATCGACTCCGCCAGATAGCGATACGAGGCCTCATCATCCGCGACCACACGCCCAAGCCAGGGCAGGACGGAGAACGAATAAATATCGTACAGCGCCGGCAGGCCAGGCAGTTGCGGTTTGGAGAACTCGAGCACGATGGTGCGCCCACCAGGGCGGGTGACGCGCGCCATTTCGTCCAGCGCCGCCTGCTTGTCGGTGACGTTGCGCAGGCCAAAGCCGATGGTGATGCAGTCGAAGCTGTCATCGGCGAACGGCAGTTGCTCGGCATTGGCAAGCACGAAATCGACATTGCCGGCAATGCCGCGATCGAGCAGGCGATCGCGCCCGCGGCGCAGCATGCTGGTGTTGATGTCGGACAGGGTAATGCACCCGTCGGCGCCGATGCGGCGCGCAAATCCAGCCGTCAGATCGCCCGTGCCGCCAGCCAAGTCAAGAATCTTCTCGCCCGGACGCACGGCCGCCAACTCCAGTGTGAAGTGCTTCCAGGCGCGATGAATGCCAAGCGACATGAGATCGTTCATCAGGTCGTAGCGCTCGGCCACCGAATCGAACACGGCGGCGACGCGGCGCTTCTTGTCGGCGCGGGCGACGCGTTCGTAGCCGAAATCAATCGTCTCGTCGCGGTCGTTGCCTGCTGTTTTGCGCGAATCGTTGCCCATGAGCGTCACACCTGAAGCGAATGGCGCAGCTTAGCGCCTGGAATGCCTGCTAGCCAATGCCTGCCGGCGCGGCGGCACCGGATCGAAGCCGCCCTCATGCCACGGATGGCAACGGCTGATGCGGCGCAGCACAAGCCAGCTGCCGTATAACGGCCCGTGTACCTCGAGGGCCTCCAATGCATAGGCCGAACAGGTGGGCACATAGCGACAGCGCGGCCCGAGCAGCGGCGACACCACGTAGCGATAGGCCAGGATGGGCAGCTGCAGGGCGCGCACCGCCA
>DATGUT010000234.1:0-5699 GCA_035301185.1 Salinisphaeraceae bacterium | reverse complement strand
GTGGAAACTCTGTTCGGCCGCCGCCTGTACCTGCCCGAGATCAATGCCCGCAACGGCATGCGCCGCGCGGCTGCCGAGCGCACGGCCATCAACGCGCCGCTGCAAGGCACGGCGGCAGACCTGATCAAGAAAGCCATGCTCGACATCGCCGCCTGGCTGGCGCAGACTGGCGCGCCGGCGCGCATGATCATGCAAGTGCATGACGAGCTCATCTTCGAGGCGCCGCAAGCGCAGGCCGAGCAATTGGCGCACGAACTGCAGCAACGCATGTGCGCCATTGCGCAGTTGGACGTGCCGCTCTTGGCCGAAGCCGGGATCGGCTCAAATTGGGAGCAAGCCCACTGAAACCCCATCCATGGTTTCATGTTCATGCACAGGTGTGGCGCAACACCAAACTAACTTGTTGAAGTTCAGAAATAAAAAAATTGCAAATTAATTTGGAACTAATCGGCTCGGGGTGCGGTCTCAGGTAATGTAAGCGACGCGCTTACCCGCTTTTCTCCCTGAGCGGTAATCAATCCGGTTCTCCCCCAAAACCGGAATATTAAGCCCTGTTGGTACTCCCCCTGCCACCGGGGCTTTTTTTTGCTTACGCATCAAGATATAGCGCCAATTACCAAGTGATTGACGAATATATGTCTTCGCTTGGAACTTATTCGCCGCGGCCTGGTCTCATATAGCAAGCTACAAGCTAAAGCCGCTTTTCTCCCTGGGCGGCTTCGCCGGTCTCTCCCCCGGCTGGCGATATTTGCCCGGCGGTGCGCTAGCACCGCCGGGTTAAATTTTTGCAGTAATGGCTTTCCCAGCTACGCTTGCAGTCCCAACCAGGCTGCGATTTGCGCACGCGCCTCTTCCAGCCCGATGGCACGGATGGCGGAAAACATTTGCGCCGTATGTGGCGCGGCCTGCTTGCGCACCATGCGCAGGGTATTGTGCTGTTGGTTGCGTGATAGCTTGTCGGCCTTGGTCAGCAGCAGATGAAAAGTCAACTCGCAAGTTGTGCCCCAGGCAAGCAGCTGACGATCAAAATCAGTCAGCGGCCGGCGCGCATCCATCACCAGGATCACGCCGCGCAAACACTCGCGTTTAGTAAGATAATGCTCGATCAGGACTTGCCAGGCGGCCTTCATGCCTGCCGGAACACGGGCAAAACCGTAGCCCGGCAAGTCGGCCAGGCGGCTGTTGCCGTGCTGAAAGAAGTTGATCGCTTGCGTGCGCCCGGGGGTCTTGCTGGTGCGGGCGAGATTCCTGCGCTCACAAATGGCATTGAGCGCGCTGGATTTGCCGGCATTGGAGCGGCCGGCGAAGGCCACTTCTGCGCAATCCGGCGGCGGCAGGGCGGCGCGGTTTGGCGCTGCCAGTAAAAACTGCATGTTCTTGAATTCTGGGTTTACCGGTATGCTCATGCTGCGGCCTTATGGAAATATGAGATGCTGGCGATTACTGCGCCAAGACTGGGGTCTGGTATACAATGCACGATGTTTTCAATTGGGTAGAAACAAGTCATCGTGGTAGCGACGCCCAATGGAATCTGGTCGCAGACTTGCGGGAGTAATAAAGATCATGACGAAACGCGCTATTCTGGTTTCCTTGTTACTGGTGTCTGCCGGAGCCGTGACGGCAGCGCCGCTGGTTGACGGCGATGTCGAGGCCGGCGCAGAAGCGGCAGCTGTTTGTGCCGCCTGCCATGGCAGTGACGGGAACAGCAGCAGCGCCGAATTCCCCAAGCTGGCCGGCCAGAATGCCAACTATATCTTCCGGCAGCTGCAATTGTTCAAGTCCGGCGAGCGCGAAGATGCCGTCATGAATGCGCAGGCGCAGCCGCTGGATGAGCAGGAGATGAAGAATCTGGCTGTCTACTATGCCGCTCAAGAGATCGAGCCGGAGGTGGTCAGCGACTTCGCTCTCGCGCAGAAAGGCGCGAAAATATATCATGGCGGCGATCCCGAACACGCTGTTCCCGCTTGTGCTGGCTGCCATGGACCTGCCGGACTTGGCAATCCCGCAGCGGCCTACCCGCGCATTTCGGGGCAGTATGCAGAATACTTGGTGGAAAAACTCAAGGCATACCGCGCCGGCGAGCACGGCAACTATGCCCACGCCCAGACCATGAGTGGCGTCAGCCGTGGCTTGTCCAACGACGATATCAAGGCGTTGGCTGCTTATGTGTCTGGTTTGATGCCGGCTACTGATGAGCAGGAGAACATCAGCGGCGCCCTGTTCCAGAATCCGCCGGAGGTGGAGGAGCAGGATGAGGCCAGCGGCGAGGAGGCCGAGTCGGCCGCGGCGGAAAAACCGGACGAGCAAGCGCAGGCGAACGAAGAAGACAAGACGGACGCAGGAGAATCCACCCAGTCTGATGGCGGCGATGATGCGGCTGCACAGCAGAATGAGTCGGAATCTGCGCACGAGTCAAAAAAACAGCAGGATGATGAAACCGAGCAGCAGCCGAAGCAGGATCAGACTGATGCAGCCGCCAAGGACAAGGAGAGCGATGCCGCCGCATCACAGGACAAGTCTGAGTCCACGAATGATGCGGCCAACAGCGATGAGGCAGACAAGGAAGGCGAGTCAGAGCAGCAGGACAAGCCTGCCGATGACGCTGCCGGCGCGCAGCAGGACCAGGCGGAAGCGAACAAGACAAGCCAGGATGGCGGGGCTGATGCAGAAAATGAATCATCGCAGGCCGAAGAGCCTGATGCCAGCCATGCCGATGAGCAGCAGGATGGGACAGAGCCTGCAGGCGAGTCGGATAATGCAGACAAGACAGACACGCAGAATGATTCCGGCAAGGGTGGCTAGGTTGCAAACCACGGCGCGCAAAAACCATTTGTACATGTCATACGAGCGCCATGTGCTGTAACGGCAATGGCCGCAGTATCG
Source organism: Salinisphaeraceae bacterium (assembly GCA_035301185.1). Classification (GTDB taxonomy): domain Bacteria; phylum Pseudomonadota; class Gammaproteobacteria; order Nevskiales; family Salinisphaeraceae; genus DATGUT01. The sequence goes on along the minus strand of DATGUT010000234.1, from coordinate 2,816 downwards.
GCTGGGCCGGTGGCTTGGCTGTGTTGCTGCTGGTGAGCGTGCTTTGGGCCACGGCCAGCGCCGAGCCGTTGGTCAAGCGCTACCTGGCTGGCGAGCACTATCAGCGCATTGATGAGCCGATCGGCTACCAAGGCGAACAGATTCCGGTGGTCGAGTTCTTCCTGTATAGCTGCCCGCACTGCTATGCGCTGGAGCCAAGCGTCAGCGCTTGGCGGAAGAACTTGCCCGAGGACGTTGATTTTCAGCGGATACCGGTGCCGTTTGGCAATGACGGTCCGTTTTATGCCCGCCTGTTCTATGCCAGCAAAGCCCTCGGCGTGCTCGAGCGCATGCACGCGAAAGTTTTTGATGCAATTCACCAGCAGGGCAAGCCGTTGAACAATCTGCCGGCGGCGCGCGCTTTTTTTGCCGCGCACGGGGTGGATGACGAGCGCTTCACGCAGACGTTCAACAGCTCCGAGGTTGACGAACAGGTTGCGGCAGCCGCGCAATTACTGCGCGCATTCCAGGTGCGGGGGGTGCCGAGTTTTGCCGTGGCCGGGCGCTATTACATCATCGGCCGCATGGCGGGCACGAATGAGGCCATGCTCGATGTGGCTGATTATCTCATCCAGCAGAGTCGCGGCCAGCAATAGGCACGCAGGCAACGCCTGTCGCGGCAGACAATGGCAAGTGGTAGGTGGTTTTCGTGGGCCGTTATTATCCTTTTTTCAAGGCGTATGATGTCCGCGCCAGGGTGCCGGACGAGCTCGACGAAGCGTTGGCAGAACGTATTGGCCGCGCCTATGTGGCTGAAATCGACGCTGCGAGCGTGGTCGTCGGCCGTGACATGCGCCTGTCCAGTCCAGCGCTGGCCGATGCCCTGATCCAAGGGCTGACCGCGGCCGGTGCCGATGTGCTGGACATCGGCCTGTGCGGCACCGAAGAGGTTTATTTCACCACCTTCGAGCAAAACACCGACGGTGGCATCATGGTCACCGCCAGCCACAATCCGCGCGATTACAATGGCCTCAAGTTCGTGCGCGCGCAGGCGCGCCCGATTGCCAGCGACAGCGGCCTGTTCGACATTGAGGCGCGCGTGTACGCAAATGATTTTGCTGATGCCGAGACGCCGGGACGGCGTCACGCTCATGCCCACCGCGAGCGCTACATCCGCTTTCTGCTGGATCAGATCCGCACGAAGCAAATGCAGCCGCTCAAGATCGTCGCCAATCCGGGCAATGGCTGTGCCGGCCTGGTGGCCGACCTCCTGGAGCAGGAGTTGCCGTTCGAAATCGTGCGCATGCACTACGAGCCGGATGGGCATTTGCCGAACGGCATCCCCAATCCGCTGTTGCCGGAAAACCGCGCTGCGACGGCCGCCCAAGTGCGCGCCTGTGGCGCCGATTTTGGCGTCGCCTGGGATGGTGACTTCGACCGCTGTTTTTTCTTTGATGAAAATGGCGATTTCATCGAGAGTTACTATATTGTCGGCCTGATCGCACGCACCCTGCTCGCCATGCAGCCCGGCGGCAGGATTGTCTATGATCCGCGCCTGGTCTGGAATACCCAGGCGCTGGTGACGGAACACGGCGGCGAGCCAGTGCTGTCGCGCTCGGGGCACTCATTCATGAAACAGCGCATGCGCGAAGTCGATGCCATCTACGGCGGCGAAATGAGTGCACATCATTATTTCCGTGACTTTGCCTATGCCGACAATGGCCAGTTGCCGTGGCTGCTCATCGCCCAGCTCATCAGCGAAAGCGCCCGACCATTATCCGCATTGGTGGCCGAGCGTATCGCGGCGTTTCCCGTCAGCGGTGAAATCAACCGCGAAATCACGGACCCCGATCGGGCGCTGCGTGTTCTGGAGCAGGAATATGCGCCGCATGCCGCGGCCGTCGAGCATGTGGATGGCTTGTCGGTCGACCTGGGCGCATGGCGCTTCAACCTGCGCAAATCCAACACCGAGCCGATGCTGCGCCTGAACGTGGAAACCCGCGGTGATACCGATTTGCTGGAGGAAAAAACCCAGACCCTGCTGGCCCGGATCGACGCGCTCTGAGCTCATCTGATACGAGGACGACCTTCAAGCCATGTCAATGCCACGCATCTGGCACAGCTCCTGCAGTGCCGGGTACAGGTGGTCGGGCACATCCAGCACCAGCGTGACCTGTTCGCCGTAACGCACCGATACAATGTCGGCACCATGCTGCTCACACCAATGGCGCACCGCCTGTTCGTCGGCGAAATCGGCCGTCAGCGCATGCCGCGACTGCGGCTGATGGCGGGTCAGCGGCAAGGCGGCGAGGACCGCCTCGGTCGTGCCGGCGTAGGCGCGCACCAGCCCGCCGGCGCCGAGCTTGATGCCGCCGAAATAGCGCGTCACGACGACCATGACATCGCCGATGCCTTTGTGCTGGATGACGTTGAGAATGGGCTTGCCGGCCGTGCCCGAGGGCTCGCCGTCGTCGTTCATGGCGGCGCTGGCCGTCGCCTCTGGATCGCCGAGCAGATAAGCCCAGCAATGATGGCGCGCGTCGGGGTGTTGCTGTTGCCTGCGCGCGAGCAAGGCCATGGCTTCGGCGCGCGTGGTCACGCGCTCTGCATGGCCGATGAAGCGGCTCTTGCGGATCACCCGTTCCCGCTGCGCGGCCGCCGCGGGTACCAGTGGTTGCTGTGCACTGGTCATGGCTGCAGGCCTTGGAACAGGATTGGCGGAGCTGCCCAGGGCACCATCAACCCATACCGCGGGCGGCGCGAATGCGGTCATAGGCGGCGCCAATGCGGCGCGTCTTTTCGCCGGCAACGGCGCGCATGTTTTCCGGCAGACCGCG
>DATGUT010000233.1:0-17720 GCA_035301185.1 Salinisphaeraceae bacterium | reverse complement strand
CAACGATCGGCTGTACATCAAAAGCCACGAGTGGATCGAGCGCGACGGCGACACGGTCACCATCGGCATTACCGACCATGCCCAGGAATCACTGGGCGACCTGGTGTTCGTCGAACTGCCGGAGACGGGCGAAAGCCTGAGCGCAGGCGATGTCTGCGCCGTGGTCGAATCGGTCAAGGCCGCTTCCGACATTTATGCGCCGCTCACCGGTGAGGTGACCGCGGTCAACGAAGAGTTGGCCGACTCACCAGAGCTGATTAACGAAGACCCTTACGGCGAAGGCTGGCTGATGAAAATGAGCATTACCGACGAAGCCGAGCTCGACGACTTCCTTGACGCCGAGGCCTACCAGGCCGTGGTCGACGAAGAAGAAGGATAAGCGCTGCCCTTGGTCCTTGCCCGGGCGCAAACCAACCGCTGCGGCGGCGGGATCGGGCGGTGTCCGCCTGCCTGCCGGCTGCCTATATAACGCAAAGCAATTACACATCATGCCTTTCATTCCACATACCCAAGCCGATGTCGATGCCATGCTCGCGGCTATCGGGGCGGAGTCGGTCGAGGACTTGTTCGACGAGATCCCCGCATCCCTGCGCGACGTCGACATCAGCGCCATTCCGGCGCAGGCCAGCGAACAGGCCATTACCCGCATCATGCGCGAGCGCGCGGCCGGCGACAGCGGCGCCCTGTGCTTCATTGGCGCCGGCGCCTACGAGCACCACGTTCCGGCCGCCGTGTGGGAGCTGACCACCAGGGGCGAGTTCTACAGCGCCTATACACCGTACCAGGCCGAGGCCAGCCAGGGCTCGCTGCAGCTGATCTACGAATACCAGACCATGATGACCGGGCTCACCGGCATGGACATTGCCAATGCGTCTTTGTATGACGGCGCCTCGGCGCTGGCCGAGGCCGCGCTCATGGCGGTGCGCGCGAATCGCAAATCCAAGGCGCGGCGCATCCTGCTGCCGGACACGGTGCATCCGTATTATCGCCAGGTCGTTGCCAACATCTGCGCCGGCCAGGACCTGCTGTTTGAAACCATCGCCCATGATCCGGCAACCGGCACGGTGGACAGGCAGGCGCTGGAACGATGGGCCGGCGAAGACGTCACCGCGCTGGTCATCCCGCAGCCGAATTTTTTCGGTGCGCTGGAAGACGCCGATGCGCTGACCCAGTGGGCGCATGCTAACGGCGCCCTGGCCATCGGCGTGATCAATCCGCTGGCGCTGGCGCTGCTGACACCGCCCGGTGAATGGGGCGGCCAGGACGGCGCCGACATCGTGGTCGGCGAAGGCCAGCCGCTGGGCGTGCCGCTGGCCGGCGGCGGCCCGTATTTCGGCATTCTCTGCAGCCGCAAGAAACATGTGCGGCAAATGCCGGGGCGCGTGGTCGGCCGTACCGAGGATCTGGACGGCAAGACCGGCTACGTGATGACGCTGCAACCGCGTGAACAGCATATCCGCCGCTCGCGCGCCACTTCGAACATTTGCACCAACCAGGGCCTGCTGGTTACGGCCGCGACCATCCACATGAGCCTGCTCGGCCCGCAGGGGTTGCAGCAGGCCGCCAGCAACTCGATGGCCAATACCCGCGCCTTACTGCAGCGCCTGACGGCTATAAATGGGGTCGAGCGCGTGTTCTCCGGCCCCCACTTCCACGAGGCGGTGGTGCGCCTGCCGCAGCCGGTGGACAGGGTGCTGGCGGCACTGGCCGAGCACGGCATCCAGGGCGGCTTCGCGCTGCCCGCGCATTATCCGCAGCTGGAAAACTGCCTGCTGGTCTGCGCCACCGAGACCAAGCTGCCTGCCGACATCGAAGCCTATGGCACGGCGCTGGAGCAAGTGCTCGCCTGAAAGTTGTAGCCAGAACCGCAACATCAATCCATCATCATCCTGCGACAACCATGACAGAATCACTGATTTTCAAGCACAGCCGCCCCGGCCGCAGCGCCGGCGCGCAGGCCTCGGGCCAGCCGGCAGACACCACCGCGCTGGACGAGATTCCCGCGGCCTTGCGCCGCCGCAGCGCGCTTGGCTTGCCGGAAGTGTCGGAGATGGATGCCGTGCGTCATTTCACCCGGCTTTCGCAACTGAATTTCTCCATCGACACGCATTTCTACCCGCTCGGCTCGTGCACGATGAAATACAACCCGCGCGCCTGCAACACGCTGGCGCTGCTGCCGGGTTTTCTCGGGCGCCATCCGTTGGCGCCGGTGGCCCACGGCCAGGGGTTTCTCGCCTGCCTGTACGAGTTGCAGGAGATTTTGAGCAACGTCACCGGCATGCAGGCGGTCTCGCTGACCCCCATGGCCGGCGCCCAGGGCGAGCTCGCCGGCGTGGCCATGATCAAGGCCTATCACGACCAGCGCGGTGATCACGAGCGCAACGAAATCATCGTGCCGGACGCCGCCCATGGCACCAATCCCGCCACCGCAACCATGTGCGGCTGCAAGGTGCGCGAGATCCCGACCATGGACGACGGCGACGTCGACATGGCGGCGCTCAAGGAAGCGGTGGGGTCGAAAACGGCCGGCATCATGCTCACCAACCCGTCCACCCTGGGTGTGTTCGAGCGCCGGATCGAGGAAATCGCCAGCATCGTGCACGCAGCCGGCGGCCTGCTGTACTACGACGGCGGCAACCTGAACGCCATTCTCGGCAAGGTGCGCCCCGGCGACATGGGCTTCGATGTGCTGCATCTGAACCTGCACAAGACCTTCTCGACACCGCATGGCGGTGGCGGCCCGGGCTCGGGCGCCATTGGTGTCGGCCAGCGCCTGCGCGATTTCATGCCCATTCCGGTGGTCGGCCAGAACGATGATGGCAGCTACCGCTGGCTGGACGAAAACGACGTGCCCAACAGCATCGGCCGCCTGTCGACGTTCATGGGCAACGCAGGTGTGTTGTTGCGCGCCTATGTGTATATCCGCCTGCTCGGGCGCGAAGGCATGACCCGGGTGGCCGATTTTGCCACGCTCAACGCCAACTACCTGATGGCGCGACTGGCCGACCACGGCTTCGAGCTGGCATTTCCCACGCGCCGCGCCACGCACGAGTTCATCATCACGCTGAAGCAGCAGAAACAAAGCCTGGACGTGACCGCGACCGACTTCGCCAAGCGCCTGCTCGATTACGGTTTTCATGCGCCGACCATTTATTTCCCGCTGCTGGTGCCGGAATGCTTCCTGATCGAGCCGACCGAGACGGAAACAAAGGAAACGCTGGACGCCTTCGTGGACGCGCTGGTGGCGATCTGGGACGAGGCCAAGGCCGATGTCGACACGCTGCGCCAGGCGCCGGTGTCGCTGCCGGTGCGCCGCCTCGATGAAGTCAAGGCGGCGAAGATGCTCGACCTGAAATACGTAGACGCGAGTTGAGGCCGATTTTGCCCTACAGGAACCACGCATGACGGCATTGATCTGCGGCTCCCTGGCCTATGACACCATCATGGTCTACAGCGGCCATTTCAAGCATGATATTTTGCCGGACAAGGTGCACATGCTGAACGTGTCCTTCCTGGTGCCGGAGCTGCGGCGTGAGTTCGGCGGCTGCGCCGGCAATATCGCCTACAACCTGAAGCTGCTCGGCGGCGCCGGCCTGCCCATGGGCACGGTCGGGCGCGATTTCGATACTTACGCCGCCTGGATGGACGAACAAGGCATCGGCCGCGACTATGTCAAACAGGTCGAGGCCGTGTATACCGCGCAGGCCTACATCACCACCGATCTGGATGACAACCAGATCACCGCGTTTCATCCGGGGGCGATGAACCACGCGCACGAGCAGAGCGTGCCGAGCGATGTTGGCATCACGCTCGGCATCGTGGCCCCCGACGGCCGCGACGGCATGCTTGCGCACGCAGAGCAGTTCGCCGCTGCGGGCATTCCCTTCATCTTCGATCCCGGCCAGGGGCTGCCCATGTTCAATGGCGTCGAATTGCAGCACTTTCTCGACCGGGCGCGCTATATCGCCGTGAATGAATACGAGTTTGAGATGCTGTGCAAGCGCACCAACCTGTCGCTGGGCGCCATCGTGGCGCGGGTGGATGCCTGCATTGTCACCCGCGGCGCGCAAGGCTCGCGCATATATACCCGCACCGGCAGCATCGACATCCCGCCGGCCCAGCCGCAGGCGCTGGCTGACCCGACCGGCTGCGGCGATGCCTATCGTGCCGGCCTGATCTATGGCCTGCAACAGGAATTCGACTGGGAGACGACCGGGCGCATCGCCTCGCTGCTGGGCGCGATCAAGATCGAGCGCCCTGGCACCCAGAACCACAGCTTCACGCGCGCCGAATTCAGCGCCCGGTACCAGGCTGCATTCGGGCGCGAACTGCCCCTGTAAGCCAGCAGCCAGATCGCATGTTCGTCTATCCGGAGATTGATCCGATCGCGTTTTCGCTCGGCCCGCTCGCGGTGCACTGGTACGGCCTGATGTACCTGCTGAGCTTTCTCATCGGCTGGGCGCTGGCGGTCTGGCGCACGCGCCTGCCGCATGTGCACTGGCAGCGCCATGAAGTCGGCGATTATTTGTTTTACGTCGTCCTCGGCGTGGTGATCGGCGGCCGCGTCGGCTACATGCTGTTTTACCAGCCGGCCATGCTGGTTGCCCAGCCCCTGCAGTTATTTTATATCTGGCAGGGCGGCATGTCGTTTCATGGCGGCCTGCTGGGTGTACTCATCGCTTCGCTGTGGTTTGCGCACAGGACCGACCGGTATTTCTTCGCAGTCACCGATTTCGTCGCGCCCATCGTGCCGGTGGGCCTGTTTTTCGGGCGCATCGCCAACTTCATCAACGGCGAGTTGGTCGGGCGCGTCACCGATGTGCCCTGGGCAATGGTTTATCCGTTTGTCGACGCGCGCCCGCGCCATCCCTCGCAGTTCTACGAAGCGGGTCTCGAAGGCCTGGTATTGTTTGCCCTGCTTTGGTGGTTCGCGCGCAAGCCCAGGCCGCGCATGGCCATCTCCGGGCTGTTTCTGCTCGGCTATGGCTGTTTCCGCTTTTTCCTGGAGTTCTTCCGCCAGCCGGACGCTTTCCTCGGCTTTGTCGCCTTCGGCTGGCTGACCATGGGCCAGGTATTGTCCGCGCCGATGATTATTTTCGGTATATTGTTGCTGGTGCTCGCCTATGCCCGTAACCAAACCCGAGCCGCCACATGAAAGCCTATCTGCAATTGCTGCGCGACGTGCGCGACAACGGCGTCGACAAGGCTGATCGCACTGGCGTAGGCACGCGCTCGCTGTTCGGCCGCCAGCTGCGCTTTGATCTCGCCGCCGGCTTTCCGGCGGTGACCACGAAGAAACTGCATTTGCGCTCGGTCATCCACGAGCTGCTGTGGTTCATCGCCGGTGACACCAACATCACTTATCTCAAGGCAAACGGGGTCTCCATCTGGGATGAATGGGCCGATGCCGACGGCAACCTGGGCCCGGTGTACGGCTATCAGTGGCGCAGTTGGCCGGCGCCCGACGGGCGCTCCATCGACCAGCTGGCGAACGTGGTGGCGGCCATTCAAAGCAATCCCGACTCGCGTCGGCACATCGTCAGTGCCTGGAATCCGGCCCAGGTGGAGGCCATGGCACTGCCGCCCTGCCACACCCTGTTCCAGTTTTACGTGGCCGCAGGCCGGCTGTCATGCCAGCTGTACCAGCGCAGCGCGGATCTGTTTCTCGGCGTGCCGTTCAACATCGCCTCCTATGCGTTGCTCACACACATGGTCGCCCAGGCCTGCGGCCTGGCGCCGGGCGAGTTCGTGCATACGTTCGGCGACGTGCACTTGTACCAGAATCACCTGAACCAGGCAGACAGGCAACTCGCGCGCAGCCCCAAGCCGTTGCCGACCCTGTGGCTGAATCCGGCCATCGACGATTTGTTCGCCTTCCGTTTTGAAGACATCGCCGTGCAGAACTATCAAAGCCATCCCGGGATCAAGGCGCCTATTGCCGTATAGGGCCGTATAAATGGGCCGGATAGGCGGACAGCGTAGCCGGGAAGGGCGCCGCGCACGCGGCTATAGCTCAGCCCCGGTGATAGGGATGGTTGTTGAGCAGGCTCACGGCGCGATATAGCTGTTCGGCGACGATCACGCGCACCAGCGGATGTGGCAGGGTCAACGCCGACAGCGACCAGCGCTGCTCGGCGCGCGCCAGGCAGGCGCCACTCAAGCCATCCGCGCCGCCGATCAACAGGCTGCGATCGCGGCCGTCGGCGAGCCAGTCGTGCAGCCGCGCGGCCAGTTGTTCGGTCGACCAGGCACGACCGCCGCCATCGAGTGCAATCACGGCATCGCGACGACCGATCTGTTCGAGCAGGCGCCGCTCTTCCTCGGCCATGGCGCGCGCCGCGCCGCGCTGGTGCTTGCCGGGCGCGATTTCGATCAACTCGAGCCGACAGCTCGGCGGCATGCGCCGCGCATATTCCGCGTAGCCGGTCTTGATCCACTGCGGCATGCGGGTGCCGACGGCGAGCAGGCGCAGGCGCATGGGCAGGCTGGCTGCAGGTTAATTGCTGTGCCGGCTTGCAGCCGCGCCGGGGTCGATGTCCCAGAGTTTCTCGATCTGGTAATAGGCGCGGGCGGTGGGTTGCAGGACATGCACGATCACGCCATTGAGATCGATCAGCACCCATTCCGCTTCCTCCAGGCCCTCGACCCGCGGTTGCAGTTGTGCTTTCTTGGCCTGCTCGACGACATGGTTGGCAATGCTTTTCACGTGGCGTGCCGACTGCCCGCTGCAAATCACCATGTAATCGGTAATCGTGGTCAGTTCCGTTACGTCGAACGTGTTGACGGCTTCGCCCTTGAGTTCGTCGATGGCGGCCAGGGCCATGGCTAAGGCTTGCGTGATTTGGGCATTGGTTGCGGTCATGATGGCTGCTTTGCGGTCTCCGGATATTGATAAACGCTTGCGTCAAGAATGTCAGCCAAAACCGAATCTGGCAACAGAAAACGCGGGCTGCGCCCGGCGGCGAACAACTCGCGGATGCGGCTGGAGGAAATCGCGAGCGGCGGCGGCGCATGACTGTAAATGAGGCCGGCACCGCGCCGATGCAAGTCGTGGATGTTGTCGGTCGCGCGTGCATCCAGTTCCGTGCGTGCCGCCGGCTGCAACTCGATGTCCACCTCGGGGCGGTTGATCAACACGATGTGCGCCAGCTCGAACAATTGGCGCCACTCGTGCCACTCAGGCAGCTTGGCGAACACATCGCGGCCCATGACCAGGCACAGTGGCCGGCCAGGCAAGTCGCGGCGCAGGCCGGCCAGCGTGTCGACCGTGTAGGACGGGCCGTCGCGCAACAGTTCGCGGTCATCCAGGCGCAGCTGGGGCTCATTCGCCACGGCCACGCGGATCCACTTGGCGCGTTGGCCCGGAGTGGCGCGCGGCGCATTGCGATGCGGCGGCTGGCCATTGGGAATGAGGCGCACATGATCGAGGTGCAGCAGGGCGACCAGTTCCATCGCCAACCGCAGATGACCGTTGTGCACCGGGTCGAACGTGCCGCCGAGGATGCCGACCGGCGCTCTGCTTGCAGCCATGGTCAACGCACGTGTCCGTCGCCGAAGACGACGTATTTCTGCGATGTCAGGCCTTCCAGACCAACGGGGCCGCGCGCGTGCAGCTTGTCGGTGGAAATGCCGATCTCGGCGCCGAGGCCGTATTCGAAGCCGTCGGCGAAGCGGGTCGAGGCATTGACCATGACCGAGGACGAATCCACCGCGCGCATGAAAGCGCGCGCACGGGTCATGTTTTCGGTGACGATGGCATCGGTGTGGTGCGAGCCGTGCGCCTCGATGTGCTCGATCGCCGCGGCCATGTCATCGACGATGCGAATCGCGAGGATGGGAGCGAGGTATTCCGTGTCCCAGTCGCTGGCTGTCGCCGCCGCCACCTGGCCGGACAGCAGCGCGCGGGTTTGCTCGCAGCCGCGCAGCTCGATGCCGGCCTGGCGCAGATCCCGGGCCAGGGGCGGCAGGATATGTTCGGCCGCGGCAGCGGCCACCAGCAGCGTCTCCAGCGTGTTGCAGGTGCCCAGACGCTGGGTCTTGGCATTGACCACCACGGCCTGGGCCTTTTCCGGATCAGCGTCGGCATCGATGTAGATGTGGCAAATGCCGTCGAGGTGTTTGATGACCGGCACCCGTGCCTGTTCGGTGACGAATTCGACCAGGCCGCGGCCGCCGCGTGGCACGATGACATCGACGTATTCGGGCATGGTCAGCAGCGCGCCGACCGCCGCGCGATCGGTGGTCGTGACCACTTGCACCGCATCCGGCGGCAAATCGGCCGCCGCCAGGCCACGATTGATGCAGGTGGCGATGGCCTGGTTGGAATGGATGGCTTCGGAACCACCGCGCAGGATTGCCGCGTTGCCGGATTTAAGGCACAGCGCAGCGGCGTCGATGGTGACGTTCGGCCGCGATTCGTAAATGATGCCGATGACACCCAGCGGCACGCGCATGCGTCCAACCTGGATGCCGGAAGGCATGTAGCGCAGATCGCTGACGGCGCCGATCGGATCGACCAGCGCTGCCACCTGGCGCAGTCCTTCGGCCATTTGCGCGATGCGGGCCGGGTTGAGCTCCAGGCGCTCGAGCATGGCTGCGTCCAGATGTTCGCGGCCATTTTTCAGATCGCGCGCATTGGCGGCGAGGATCTCGTCCTGGCTCGATTCGAGAAATTCAGCGATGGCGAACAGCGCCGCATTCTTGGCGCCGGGTTCGGCCACGCTCATGCTGCGTGCGGCGCGGCGCGCGCGTCGGCCCATGGCGTACAGCTGTTCGGTAACGGCATCCGCAGCCGCCGGCTGGGCAACCGCGTGCTCTTGATTGCGGGATTGGATATCGCTTGGATTGGCGCTCATGAATATTCGTGGTCGGGATTGATCAGGGGCCGGTGCGGGGCAAGCCCGGCCAAGCCCAAGGCCAATGTTATCAGTTCATCCCAGCCGCGACCCGGCTGGGCGCCCTTGAAGATGCGATCGGCGCGCGCCGCGCGCCGCAGCAGCTCCGCCAGCGTCTGTGGATCGGCCTGGCGCGCTGCTTGGGCGATCTGGCGCTTGCGCTGCGCCGGCATGAAGATCTTGCCGAGCACGCTGTCGCCGGCGCCGCTGCGCTGCGCCAATGCAACCCGGTACAGCAGGCGCGTTTCGCGCACCAGCGCCCACAGGATCGGCACTTCACTGACACCCTCATCGCGCAGGCGCTCGAGCGCGCGCAGAGCGCCGGTTGTGTCGCCGGCCAGCGCCTTGGTGGGCAGATCGAAGATATCGAAGCGGGCGTGATCGGCGGCCGCCGCGATCACGGCATCGGTGTCAACTGGCGCATCGCCGTGCAGCAAGGCAAGGCGGTCGATTTCCTGGGCACAGGCGAGCAAATTGCCTTCGGTGAAATCGGCCAGCAGGGTGCAGGCCTCCGGTGTCAGCCGCAGGTCGCGCGCCGCGGCGCGCTGGCGGATCCAGCCCGGCAGTTTCTGGCGCTCGATTGGCCAGGCGAACAGCGCCGTGCCGGCGGCAGCCAGTTTCTTGTACCAGGCATTCTTGCGCACCTTGGCCGCCACCTGCGGCGCGAGCACCAGCAGCAGCGCATTGTCGTCGGGCTGCTGGATGTATTCGAGCAGGGCGCGGCTGCCGCTTGTGCCGGGGCCGTTATCCGGCAGGTGCAGCTCGATGATGCGGCGCGTGGCGAACAGCGACAGGCTGGCGCCGGTGGTGCGCAGTCGGTTCCAGTCGAAGCCGGCCTTGGCATGCAGCACTTCGCGCTCAGCAAAACCATTGGCGCGCGCTTGTGCACGCACCTGCTGGGCCGCTTCCAGCACCAGCAGTGGCTCCATGCCGGCGAGCAGATAAACCGGCGCCAGCGGCTGGCGCTGCAGATGCCGGGCCAATTGTTCGGGGCGCAATTCACGCATGTGCAATCACCCCTGGCCAGCCTGCCGTGGCGATCTGACCTTGTCTGATGTGCAAACGGAGATGGTGGATCAAGGGCTCGGCCAGCATGGCGCAATGGGATTGGCAGATGATTGTCGCTCAGGCCGCAGCGATTGGCTCGATGCGGTAATCGTGGGTGATGTTGACGCTGGCGGACAGCATGATCGAGGCGGAGCAGTATTTCTCGGCCGACAGCCGCACCGCGCGCGCCACCTGCTTGTCCTGCAGCCCGACGCCGCTGACGATGAACAGCAGATGGATGTCGGTGAACACCGCGGGCACGCTGTCGGCGCGATTGCCGTGCACCTCGATGCGGCAGTCGCGCACGTCCTGGCGCGCTTTCTGCAGGATATGCATGACATCCATGGCGCTGCAGCCGCCCACGCCAAGCAGGATCAGTTCCATGGGCCGGAAGCCGTGATTCTGGCCGCCGATGTCGGAGCTGCCGTCGATGATCAGCCTATGGCCGCTGTCGGCGGTGCCGGCAAACTCAACCCGGCCCTGCCAGTCGATGCTCGCTTTCATGGCTCAGAGTGTGTGCGAGCGCACGCCTTTTGTCCAGCCGCAGCGGGTTCGCCTCAGGTGGCGAGCAACTCTGCCAGTGCCGTGCCCGGGTCGGGCGCGCGCATGAAGGATTCACCGATCAGGAAGGCGCCGATTTCATGCTCTGCAAGCTGGCGGATGTCGGCCGCGCTGTAAATGCCGCTTTCGCTGATCAGCAGGCGCTCGGCCGGCACCTGCGTGCGCAGTGCCATGCTCGTGTCCAGCGTCGTCGCAAACGTGTTCAGATTGCGGTTGTTGATGCCGATGATGGTGTCTTGCGGCAGTTGCAGCACGCGCTGCAGCTCGGTGGCGTCATGCACCTCGGCCAGCACGTCCATGCCCAGATCAAAAGCCTGGCGGGCCAGTGCCTGCATGTTGTCGTCGTCGAGCGCGGCGGCGATCAGCAGAATGCAGTCGGCGCCGAGCATGCGCGCCTCGATGACCTGCAGCGGATCGATGATGAAATCCTTGCGCAGCACCGGCAGCGTGCAGGCGGCGCGCGCCTGGGCCAGGTAGTCGGCTTCACCCTGGAAGAATTGCCGATCGGTGAGCACCGACAGGCAGGCGGCGCCGCCAGCAGCATAGCGCCTGGCCAGCCAGGCCACATCGAAATCCTCGCGAATCAGGCCCTTGCTGGGCGAAGCGCGCTTGATCTCGGCGATGACTGCGCGCGGCAGGCGGCTGCGCAGGGCGGCGGCAAAGCCGCGCGGCGGCTCCATGCGATTGCTGGCGGCCTGGATCTGTGCGCGCCGTGCCTGCAGCGCATCGACCTCGTCGCGCTTGACCGCCAGGATCTTGTCCAGAATGCTGCTCATGTCTGCATTGTCCGGCTGTAAACAGTTGTTGTGCGAAGGATAGCAGGCTGTGCGCTCACGAGCCCCCGGCCGGTGTGCGAATGCCGCCGGCCATGGCCGCCGCGCGCATCAGGGCGCGCGCCTTGTTCATGGTTTCGAGCCACTCCTTGCCGGGGTCGGAGTCGGCGACGATGCCGCTGCCGGCCTGCACGTGGATGGTCTGGTCCTTGAGGACGGCGGTGCGGATCGCGATCGCCATGTCCATGCTGCCGTTACCGGCGAGATAGCCCACGGCGCCGCCGTAAATGCCACGCTTCACCGGCTCCAGTTCGGCAATGATTTCCATGGCGCGCAGCCGCGGCGTGCCGGACAGCGTGCCGGCCGGGAAGGTGGCGCGCAGCGCATCCAGCGGCGTGCATTCGCGGCGCAGGCGTCCGACGACATTGGAGACGATGTGCATGACGTGGGAATAGCGCTCGATGATCATTTCCTCGGTCACGCGGATGCTGTCCGCCGCGGCGACGCGCGCGAGATCTGCGCGTCCGAGATCGATCAGCATGCGATGTTCGGCGACTTCCTTGGGATCCGCCAGCAGCTGCTCGGCCAGGGCCAGATCCTCGGCTTCGGTGGCACCGCGCGGGCTGGTGCCGGCAATGGGGCGCACCGTCACTTCGCCGTCCATGGCCCGCACCAGGATCTCCGGCGAGCTGCCGACCACGTGGTGATCATCGAAGTTGAAATAATACAAATAAGGGGACGGGTTGAGGCAGCGCAACGCCCGATACAGCGCCATCGGCTCGGCATCGAACGGCGCCGACAGGCGCTGGCTGGGCACCACCTGCTGCACCTCGCCACGCTCGGTATAGGCCTGGATGCGGCGTACGGCGTCTTCATAGCCGGCGCGCGTCAGCCCGGAGACAAAGGCCTCGTTGGTGACTTCCGGCGGCGTGCTGGCCGGTGCCGGGCGGCGCGCCACGGCCTCGTCCAGTCGGCTCAGCAAGGTATCGAGGCGATCGGCGACCCGCGCTCGGTCCTGCGCGTCGCCGCTGATGTGGTGGGCGATACAGAACAGCTTGCCGGACAGGTTGTCGAACACGATCAGCTCGGTCGCGACCAGCAGCAGGATGTCGGGCAGCGCCAGCGGATCGGGCTGCTCGATCGCGGCCAGGCGCGGCTCGATGTAGCGAATCGTGTCGTAGCCGAAATAGCCGACCAGGCCGCCGGTCAGCGGTGGTAAATCAGGCAGCCTGGGCAGCGGATGAGCCTCGTTGAAGGCTTGGATCCAGGCCAGTGGGTCGCTGGTTGTCACGGTTTCCAGCGGCTCGCCGTCGCGTTCGTGGATCAGCGTGTTGCCATGTACGCGAATGCGCTCGCGGCACGGCAGGCCGATGATGGAATAACGCCCCCAGCGCTCGCCGCCCTGCACTGATTCGAGCAGGAACGAGTTCGGCGCGTCGGCCAGTTTCAGATAAGTGGACAGCGGCGTGTCCAAATCGGCAAGGGTTTCGCGCACCAGCGGCGTGCGCTGCACGGGTGTGGCTGCAGATGAGGTCATGGGATGGCTCGATACGAAGGCAAAAAACAATAACGACACGGCGCATGAGCGCCGCAGCGGGCAGGCTCAGTTGTGCCAGCGTCGCCATCGCCGGCTCGGGCGCTGGCTATGCGTCGTGTATCGAATCCGGTTCATGGCGTGTTTATACCGATTGGCGGCAGGCAATTCAAGTTGCAGCGAGCGCATCGCGCATGGCGCGGATGACGGCCGCATAATCCGCCTGGCCGAAAATGGCGGAGCCGGCGACGAAGGTGTCGGCCCCGGCCGCGGCGATGGCGCCGATGTTGTCGACCTTGACGCCGCCATCCACTTGCAGGCGAACGGGGCGGGCGCTCGCGTCGATGCGCGCGCGTGCCTGCTCGATCTTGGCCAGTGCTTCAGGAATGAACGACTGGCCGCCAAAGCCCGGATTGACCGACATGATCAGCACCAGGTCGATCTTGTCCATGACGTGATCCAGCCAGTGCAAAGGTGTCGCCGGGTTGAAGGCAAGGCCGGTCTTGCAGCCGGCGGCCCGGGCCAGCTGCAGGCTGCGATCGATGTGCTCCGTGGCCTCTGGATGAAACGTGATCAGATCGGCGCCGGCATCGGCAAAAGCGCCGATCAGCGCATCCACGGGCTTGGCCATCAAATGCACATCGATGAGCGCGCCGGGCCGGCTCTGA
This sequence comes from Salinisphaeraceae bacterium, assembly GCA_035301185.1. Classification (GTDB taxonomy): domain Bacteria; phylum Pseudomonadota; class Gammaproteobacteria; order Nevskiales; family Salinisphaeraceae; genus DATGUT01. The sequence goes on along the minus strand of DATGUT010000233.1, from coordinate 4,243 downwards.
TCCAGATGCCGGCGCAGGGCAGCGCACACCGGCGGGCCGAAGGTCAGGTTCGGCACGTAATGATTGTCCATGACATCGAAATGGATCATGTCGGCGCCAGCGCCGAACACGGCATCGACTTCGGCACCCAGATGGGCCAGATCGGCGGCCAGAATCGATGGCGCGATGAGGAATTCTTGTGCAGGCACGGCATTCGGGCATGGATGAAATCAGCGCGCTAGTTTACGCTTTGCAGGCAGTCCCTGTCAGCGAACCACTTTCATGAGCATTCTGATCGCATTGCACGTCCTCGCCGTCCTCGTCTGGGTCGGCGGCATGTTTTTCCTGTTGCAGGTGGTGCGCCCAGCCGCCGGCCCGATGCAGGCAGGCGAGCGCCTGCCGCTGTTTTCGCGCATGCTGGGGCGCTTTTTCCTGTGGGTGTGGCTCAGCATCATCGTGCTGCTGGTCACCGGATACCTGATGATTTTCATGCTTGGCGGCATGGCCGCCGTGCCGGTTTACGTGCACATCATGCAGGGTCTGGGCTGGATCATGATCCTGATGTTTGCGCATGTGTTCTTCGCGCCGTGGCGGCGCATGCGCACCGCGCTCGAGGCCGGCGCGCTGATGGATGCCGGCCGTGCCATGACGCAGATTCGCACCCTGGCCAGCGTGGTGCTGGTGCTCGGGCTGGCGGTCGTCGTGTTGGCCGCCGGCGGGCGCTACGGCTGGTTTTGAATGCACTGCCCGCGCTCGCCCTGGCGCGGGTCCGACTGAAATAGCCTTATGCAACAACAGCTTTTCCAATCCGAGCTGCACAGCGTGACGCTGCTCAAGCGCGGCAAGGTGCGCGACATTTATGCGCTGGATGACGAGCATCTGCTCATCGTGGCGAGCGATCGCCTGTCGGCCTTCGACGTGGTGCTGCCGGATGCCATCCCGGGCAAGGGCGCGGTGCTGACGGCGCTGTCCGCCTTCTGGTTTGCGCGCTTTGCCGAACTGGTGCCGAATCACTTGTCGGACCGAGCGCTGGCCGAGTTCCTGTCGCCGGCGGATGTCGAGCAGGTCAGCGGCCGCGCCATGCTGGTGCACAGGCTTGAGCCGCTGCCACTGGAGGCGATCGTGCGCGGCTACATCAGCGGCTCCGGCTGGCAGGATTATCAGCGCAGCGGGCGCATCAGCGGCGTCGCTCTGCCCGCGGGCCTGCAGCAGGCGCAGCAATTGCCCGCGCCCATTTTCACGCCGTCAACCAAGGCGGCACCCGGCGCGCATGACGAGAACATCGATTTCGCCGCCAGCGTGGCGCTGCTCGGCCGAGACCTGGCGACCCAGGTCCGGGATGTGGCGCTCGCGATTTACGAGCAGGCCGCCGCCTATGCGCGCACGCGCGGCATCATCGTGGCTGACACCAAGCTGGAATTCGGCCTCGACCGCCAAGGCAATCTGGTACTGATCGACGAAGTGTTGACGCCGGATTCTTCCCGCTTCTGGCCGCAGGCGCAATACCAGGTCGGCAGCAGCCCGCCCAGCTTCGACAAGCAATACGTGCGCGATTACCTGGAAACGCTGGCCTGGAACAAGCAGCCGCCGGCACCACGCTTGCCCGAAGAAATCATCCACAACACGGCCGCCAAATACCGCGAGGCGCAAGTGCGCCTCACCGGCGCGTAGTCTACTCAGCCAGTTCCCGCTCCAGCGCCGCATTCAGAATGGCAATGATGCGATTGCGCTTGTCGTTGGCATCGCGCAAGGCCAGGTAATAGGCGTAGCTCATCGGCTTGAGCTGGCGGGCGCCGGCGCGCTGGTGCAGATCCGCGCCGTGATCGAGCACGAACTGCACCATGGCCGGTTGGTTGGCGCGGATGGCATAGTGCAGGGCGGTGAGGCCATCTGCGCCGACTGCGTCGATGGACAGACCCTGCGACAGGTATAGCGCGGCACAGACATAGGGCGGCGCGGCTTCGGCGCGCGCCAGCAAATGCACCAGGCCGCCGGCGGCCTGCAGCTCGGCCATGCCGACAGCATAAGGATGCAGCTGCGTCAGGTCGCGCTCGCAGAACGGGGTGACGGTCGCTGTCTCGATCTCCGGCGCCTGCGTTTCGGCCACGGCCGGCGTGGATTGGTCCTGTGCCTGGTCTTGCGCCTGGCCGGGCGTCGTGACGGGCGCGGTCTCGTCGCTGGTGTTTGGTGCCTCGGTTACTGCCGAGCGCTGTTGCAGCAGGGCATACAGGCCGGCGCTGAGCACCAGCGCGCCCAACAGGCAGGCAATCAGCAGCCTGGCCTGCCAGCGCCTCGGTTGCGGCGGACGCCGGCCAGTTGACGGCAGGCGCAGGCGGTCGCTGTTCTGCGGGCAGTTCAGCGGCATGCGCGTCAGAACCTAATCCGACTGCTCGCCGAACAGCTCGCCGAACAGCTCGTCGAGCTTGTCCTCGTAGGCGTGGTAGCCGAGGTGCTGGTACAGCTCTTCACGCGTCTGCATTTGATCGACCACCTGCTTTTGCGTGCCGTCGCGGCGGATGGCGGCGTACACGTCGAGCGCGGCGTTCGCCATGGCGCGCGAGGCCGACAGCGGATACAGCACCATGGCCACACCTTGCGCGCCCAGCTGATCGGTGGTGTAGAGCTCGGTCTGGCCGAATTCGGTCATGTTGGCGAGCACCGGCACACCGAGTTCGACGAACGGCTGGTACATCGACAAATCGGTCATGGCTTCGGCAAAGATGTAATCGGCGCCGGCCTCGACGCAGGCGGCGGCGCGCTCGACGGCGGCATCGAGGCCTTCGACCGCCAGCGCATCGGTGCGCGCCATGATCGGCATGCGCTCGCGCGCATCCACCGCGGCGGTGATACGCGCGACCATTTCGTCCTGGGAGACGATCGCCTTGCCGGGGCGATGGCCACAGCGCTTGGCCGCGACCTGGTCCTCGATGTGCACGCAGGCGGCGCCGGCCTTTTCCATCTTGCGCACGGTGCGCGCGATGTTGAAGGCGCTGCCCCAGCCGGTGTCGATGTCAACCAACAGCGGCGCGTCGGTGGCATCGGTGATGCGGTGCACGTCTTCGAGCACGTCGTTCATGGTGGTCATGCCGAGATCCGGCAGACCATAGGACCAGTTGGCGACGCCGCCGCCGGAGAGGTAAATCGCCTTGAAGCCGCTGTGTTCGGCGAGCATGGCGCTGTAGGCATTGATCGCGCCGACGATCTGCAAGGGCTGCTCCGCGTCCAGCGCGGCCTGAAAGCGTTGTGGTGCACTCATGAACAATATTTCCCGTGGTTGTTGCGCGAGTCGGCAAGCATCTGCCGAGATTTCTTCCATGCCATTGTACGGCGTGTGCCGGCCGCAGGCGAAGCTCAGCTCATGAAACGCGTGGCCAGGCGGGCGACGAGCCGGGTCAGGCGGCCATAGGGCGGCATGAACAAAAACACGGGCGCGAAACGATTGCGCAATACGGCGCGCTCATGGGAAAAGGCCTTGAAGCCCCAGTGGCCGTGGGCGCTGCCGATGCCGCTGTTGTTGACGCCGCCGAACGGCAGCCGGCCGTGCATATAATGCATCAGGGTGGTGTTGATGCTGGTGCCGCCGGCGCTGGTCTCGGCGATGATGCGCTCGCTGACGGTTTTGTCGCGGGCGAAGAGGTACAGCGCCAGTGCCTTGGGCCGGCCGTTGATGCCGGCAATGACTTCGTCCGTGTCGCGATAAGTCAGTATTGGCAGGACCGGCCCGAAGATCTCCTCCTGCATGAGGCGTGCATCTGCAGGCACGTCGCCGATCACGGTCGGGGCAATGAAGCGCTCGGTGGCATCGCGCTCGCCGCCGCGCAGGATGGTCGCGTCGCGGTTCTTGGCATCGTCGATAATGGCGCTCACGCGCTCGTAATGCCGATCGTTGACCATGCGGCAGTAATCGGCATTGTTCGCGATTCGTTCCTGGGCGCCGTACAGCTTGTGCAGCGCCTTGTCGACGGCCTCGGCAAAAGCGCTGCGCACGTCTTCGTGCACATAGACGTAATCCGGTGCGATGCAGGTCTGGCCGTTGTTGGCAAACTTGCCCCAGACAATATTACGCGCGGCCTTTTTCAGGTTGGCAGTGGGGCCAACGATGGTGGGCGACTTGCCTCCCAGTTCCAAGGTAACCGAGGCCAGTGATTTCGCCGCCGCTTCCATCACCAGCTTGCCCACCTGCGGGCTGCCGGTGAAGAAGATGTGGTCGAACGGTAGTGCCAGCAACTCCTGCGCGACCGCTGCATCGCCCTCGACCACCGCC
>DATGUT010000232.1:0-6334 GCA_035301185.1 Salinisphaeraceae bacterium | reverse complement strand
TGGCGCGTGCGTTTTCTCGTTTCTTCGCTTCTCGGCGATATGCTTGCGAATGAAGATCAGCTTCACTGCATTGGCGCGGCGCGGCAAGTGGCTGAGCCGCTGGCATCCGTATCTCGGACCGGCCTGCTGGATTCTGACGGTTCAATACTTCGTCGTCCAGATTGCCGCGGCGATGGCAAACAAGTCAGCCTATAACTGGGGCATTGATCCCATCAGCTATCTCGGCATCACCGAATGTGGCGTGTTTTATGGCGAATACGTCTGCTCGCCACTGCACGCGGTCTTCAACCTGTCCATGATCGGGCTGGGCATGAGCATGGCAGCCGGTGCGTTTCTGTTCTACCATCAGTTCAAGCGGAGCCGTGGGACCCTGTTTGGCTTTGGCGCGCTTGGTGCGGCGGCTGTCGGCGCGATATTGATTGGGGTGTTCCCCGCAAACACGCTTGTGATGGTGCACAAGCTTGGTGCGGGCATGGCGTTTGTCGGCGGCCTGAGCGGCATGCTCATCCTGAGCATTGCACTGCGTGGGCTGTATCGCCCACTGCGATACGCGCTGCTGTGCAGCGGCATCATTTCCCTGCTGGGTCTGATGCTGCTGGCATTGGTGTTCTTCCTGCACATGGATTTTACCGGCGCCGCCGAGCGGATCAGCAGCTATCCAGTTGTGCTGGGACTGATCGTGTTCGGAATCTGCTTCTGTACCCGCCATCTCGACGGCCACGTTTCACAGTGAATGCCGGATCAGGCAGGGAAACGTAGGGAACATGCTTATTGCAGTAATTCTGTTGTGCTGCTACATGTGAGGCATTGGCCTGCAGGGCACATGCGTTCCAGCACTGCGCAAAGGCGTGACATGACGTGCAACAAAATGCAAAGCAGTAGCGAGAATTTGCCGGGTTTGCTGGTCGAACAATGTCCGGATGGCATCATCTTTGCCGATGCAAACGGCCTGATCGGCTTTTGGAATGCAGCTGCAGAACGGATTTTCGGCCACTCCAGCGAACAGGCCCTGGGCCAGTCGCTGGATATCATCATCCCCGAACGCTTGCGCGAGAAGCATTGGCGTGGCTTCAACCAGGCCGTGCAGGCAGGCGAGGTCAAGCACCAGGGCGCCGCGATGCCGACCAAGGCCGTGCGCCGCGATGGCACGTCCATTTACGTCGAACTGAGCTTTGCCGTGGTGCTGGGTGCAGACGGCACAGCGCTGGGTGCCATGGCACAGGCGCGCGACATTACGGAGCGCTTCGAGAAGGAACGCGCGACCCGTAAACGCCTGCGCGAGCTGGAGCAGAAACTGGATGAGCGCAGCCGTTGATGCGGTCCGCTAAACGTGCCATAAACTGAACATAACGCCTGAGTAAAGGCCCGCAGGGTGCGCGTAACTATGGCGCGCCATGCGCATGCTCCCAGCGCCGCTGGTTTTCGAGCGTTGCCAGCGGCGCCAGCATGTCCTTGGAGAATGCCCGCGGGGTTTGCCCGGCAGCTATCCGCGTGGGCCAGTCCGGATTGGCCAGCGCGCCGCGCGCAAGCGCCACCAGATCGGCGTCACCTTGAGCGAGCACGGCCTCGGCTCGGGCCGGGTCGTCCAGGCCACCATTGGCAATGACCGCAACGCCGCCATGACGTTTGGCCAGGGCAGCCAGACTGTCGCCGCCACCAAAGGCAGGTGCAACAGCGCCGGCGCCGGTGACATGCAGATAGCTGGCGCCGGCTTCGGCCATGGTGCGAAAGATGAGCGCGGCGTCGTCTGTGCCGCCAGGCCAGCGGTAGTCGCCGTCGTTGAGCTTGGTCTGCGACAAGCGAATGCCGACTGGATAGTCGGCGCCGACCGCATCGCGCACGCTGCGCACCAAGGTGCGCGGCATGTGCACCCGGTTGCCGATGCCGCCGCCGTAGTCATCCTCGCGCTGGTTGGTATAGGTGGTGAGGAACTGGTCCAGCAAATAGCCATTGGCCCCATGCAGCTCGACACCGTCGAAACCCGCCTCGCGTGCCCGCTGCGCGGCGACCACGAAGCCGTCCACGGCTTCGATGATGTCGGTTTCCGTCATGGCCATTGGCCGGGTGAACTCGCCCGCGCCGCCATACATCGACAATTGTCGGCCTTTGGGCTTGACGGCGGAGGGCGCTACAGGCACGTCGCGATGGCGATTGCCTTGCACCAGGGCGCCGGCATGCATGAGCTGCAGGAAAATCGGCGCGCCGCTATCATGCACCCGTGCCACCACATCACGCCAGGCTTGGGCCTGTTCGCGGTTGGCAATGCCGGGCTGTCCGGAATAACCCTGGCTGTAACTTTCATCGGGATACGTGCCTTCGGTCATGACCAGCGCGAAGCCGCCGCGGGCAAAGCGGGCGTAATATTCGGCCATCTCGCGGGTGGCGCGGCCATCGCGGGTGGCGCTGACGCGGGTCATTGGCGACACGGCGCAGCGATTGGCCAACTGCATCGAGTTCATCGTCAGCGGCGCAAACAGATGTGGATAAGCGCCTGAGTTTTGTGGCTCTGAGGCTTGCGGCATGTGACTCCTCGGGTCGTTATGTCTGGCTGCGCTGAGCGCGCATCCGGCCAGGACGCTCCATGCAGTGCCATCATTTCTAGCGCGCCGGCTCGAAGGTGGCAATCGAGGCGCGTACCTATGTCGCCAAGGGTATTTCCGACCATGGCTCGACCATGGCCCGACCGGGGCCCCGATCATGGCACCGCAACATGACGAGAAGCAGCATACAAATGTTATTGCACATGTGTAGGTGCATGTGTACGATTGTATGGCAAATGAGCATCTGGAGGGCCACGGCATGGCAACGACGCAAGAGCAAGCCCGGATGGTGCGCAAGCAATACCATCTGAGCATACAGCAGGTGCGCCGGCTCGAAAGGCTGCGCGATGAGCTGAACCTGGACTCGGAGGCGGAAGTGGTGCGCCGCGCGATCGAGATGTTCGATCCCGACGCTTTGGCGGCCTCGGAGCGCGAGCTTGTGGAGGCCGTCGCCAGGGATTTGCTGGCGCGCATACACACATTGAATGCCAATGTAGAGGCTACGCTTGCCCGCGCCCGAGCCGCGCGCGAGCGGATGGCCGACCCGGAATGGCATGCGCGCGTTCGCGAGCGCACGCGGCGCGAGGCGGCCGCTGACCCGGCGCTTGTGCCGGCGGTGGCAACGTTGGTCGGAGCCGAATGATGGCAATATGGAGCACGCTGTTGGAGGCCGGCCGGGAGCTGACGGTTGTCACCGAACGTGTTGATCGACTGCGTGCCGAGGTCGATTCATTATCCGATGCGGTGCTTGCCAACCGTGAGCGCCTCATCCGCATTGAGGCATTGATTGAGCTGGCGCGCGAGCGCCAGCGCCGGTTGCCGCAAGAATAGGCCTCAACCGAGGCTGCCGGAGGTGCGCGGCGCAAAGGTGCGCTTGCAATAAGCGACGACGTCGGCCAAGCCCTGCGCCAGCGGGATGGCCGGCGCCCAGTGCAGGATCTCGCCAGCCCTGCGGATGTCGGGACAGCGCTGTTTGGGGTCGTCTGTGGGCAGTGGCTCAAACACGATGTTGGCGCTGCGCCCGGTGGTCAGCTCCGCGATCAAATGAGCCAGCTCGAGGACGCTGATTTCATCCGGATTGCCCAGGTTCAGCGGCGCCTGATGGTCGGTTCGCAGCAGCCGCATAATGGCTTCCAGCAGATCATCGATGTGCTGCAGGCTGCGCGTCTGGCTGCCGTCGCCATACACGGTCAGCGCTTCTCCGGCCAGGCCCTGGCGCACGAAATTGGTCACCACGCGGCCGTCGAATGCATCCATGCGCGGGCCATAGGTATTGAAAATGCGAATGATGCGCACCGGCTGGCGGTATTCGCGCCGGTAACACATGGTCAGCGCTTCGGCATAGCGCTTGCTTTCGTCATACACGCTGCGCGGGCCGATGCAGTTGACGTTGCCCCAATAATCCTCGGCTTGCGGATGCACCAGCGCATCGCCGTAAACCTCGCTCGTGCTGGCCAGGAAAAACGCGGCGCCGCGGCTGCGGGCGAATTCGAGCAGCGCATGTGTACCGTGGGCATTGGCGTGCAGCGTTTGCAGCGGCATGGCCAAATACTTGGGCGGTGACGCCGGCGAGGCAAAATGCATGACCCAATCGAAGCGGCCGGCGAGTTGCAGCGGCTGGCTGATGTCGTGTTCGATCAGATCGAAGCGCGGCTCGCGGGCCAGGTGCTGCAGATTGGCGCGCCGACCGGTCAGGAAATTATCCACACCAACGACATGGTGGCCCTCGGCAAGCAGGCGATCGGCCAGATGCGAGCCGATGAAGCCGGCCGCGCCGGTCAACAGCACGGTGCCGGCTGCGGACTCGGCCAAGGGTGTAACATGGCGACGCAGGTCGGTGGGGGTCATGCTCGTCTCCTGGCATGTTGCCAGCATTCTGTCTCTGCTCACTGTCCCTTAACCTTTGCCGGAAGTTAATAAGGGTATTTACTTAAAAACCTAGGACTTGCGCTCATCTGGGGAGGCTCCCATCGGGGATTGCACGGATTGCAGAAACCAGCCTTGAAGCCGGAAGATTGCATTAAACACACGTGCTGCAGGCAAATGCAGATTATTCTGTGCAAAACTCAAAGGCGATGATATGAGTGAAACCGCCCTGATTACCGGCGGCGCGGGTTTTATTGGTGCCCGTCTGGCGCGCGAATTGCTGCAACACGGCTATGTCGTGCGCGTGCTCGACAGCCTCGTGTCACAGGTACATGGTGCGGCACGGCAGCGACCGGGCTATCTGCCTGCAGAGGTTGAATTGCAGATTGGCGACATGCGCGATCCCGAAGCCGTGGCCCGTGCCCTCAAGGGTGTCGATGTCGTGTTCCACTTCGCCGCCGCGGTGGGAGTGGGCCAGAGCATGTACGAAATCGCGCATTACACCAGCGTCAACAACCTGGGTACGGCGGTGCTGCTGGAAGCGTTGGCCGAACAGCCGGTGCGCAAGCTGGTGGTGGCTTCCAGCATGAGCCTGTACGGCGAAGGCCGCTACCACACCCGCGATGGTCAGATTTACCACGCGCGGCGCAACCCGGCGCAGCTCGGCCGGCGCGAGTGGGAGCCAGTGGATGCAAACGGCGTGCCACTGACACCGATGCCGACACCCGAGAGCAAGCGTCCTGATCTGGCTTCGGTGTATGCGCTATCGAAGTTCGATCAGGAACGCTTGTGCCTGCTGCTGGCGGCGGCGCGCAGCATGGCGGCCACGGCGCTGCGCTTCTTCAATGTGTATGGGCCGTACCAATCCTTGTCCAATCCCTATACTGGCGTGCTGGCGATTTTTGCCGCGCGCTATCTCCACGGCAGGCCGCCGCTGATTTACGAGGATGGCGAACAGCGCCGCGATTTTGTCAGTGTGCATGATGTGGCCCGCGCCTCGCGGCTGGCGTGCGAAAGCGCGGCGGCCGACGGCGAAGTGTTCAACATCGGCAGCGGCCAGGCGCGCAGCATCAACGCGATTGCAGAGGCGCTGGGTGAGGTTTTGCGACGTTCGGCCTTGCAGGCGAAAGTGATCGGCCGTTACCGGGTTGGCGACGTGCGCCACTGTTTTGCCGACATCGGCAAGGCGCGCCGCGTACTGGGCTATGAGCCGCGCGTCAGCCTCGCGGCTGGCCTTGCCGAGATGGCCGACTGGCTGGCAACGGTCGCACACGAACAGCCGCACGCAGATCGGGTCGAGCAGGCCAACGAAGAATTGCTGCACCGGGGATTGGCGCTATGAGCGCGGACCGCGTGAGCGCAACTCCAGCGCGTGCAACAGTTGTCTCCAGCCGGCCGCTGCTGATTACCGGCGGCGCTGGTTTCGTGGGCTGCAACCTGGCCGCGCATTTTGCCGGGCAGGGCAGGCCGGTGCGAATACTGGATAACCTGTCGCGCCCAGGGGTGAGGCATAATCTGGACTGGTTGCGGGCACGCTTTGGCCGGCGCATCGAGTTCATCCGCGCCGATGTGCGTGATGCCGCTGCCGTCGCCAGCGCCGTGGCCGGCTGCACGCAGGTTTTCCACCTGGCCGCGCAGGTGGCGGTGACCACCAGCCTGGTCGATCCGCGCCAGGATTTCGAGATCAATCTCGGCGGCACCTTCAATCTGCTGGAAGCGGCGCGCCGGCAGTCGCGGCCGCCGGGCATCGTGTTTGCATCGACCAACAAGGTTTACGGCAATCTGGCGCATCTCGTGATGCAGGCGCACGAAAGCCGTTATGCGCCCGCCGATGCAGCCCTGGCCGCGCACGGCATCAACGAATGGCAGCCGCTCGCGTTTTGCAGCCCCTACGGCTGTTCCAAGGGCGGCGCGGATCAATACATGCT
>DATGUT010000231.1:0-2323 GCA_035301185.1 Salinisphaeraceae bacterium | reverse complement strand
ACGTCGAAGACCTGTTCATCGGCGCACGCACGAATATCCAGGACGGCTGCGTGGTGCATGCCGATGCCGGCTTCCCGGCGCGCATCGGCGCTGGCGTGACTGTGGGCCACCAGGCCATGCTGCATGGTTGCACCATCGGCGACAACAGCCTGATCGGCATCAAGGCCGTCGTCCTCAACGGCGCGCGCATCGGGCGCAATTGCATCATTGGCGCCAACACGCTGATCGCGGAAGGCAAGGAGATTCCGGACAACAGCCTGGTCATGGGCTCGCCGGGGCGCGTCAAGCGCGAGGTCACGGCCGAAGAAATCGAGCATTTGCGCTGGTCCGCGAACCATTACGTGGACAACTTCAAGCGCTATCAACAGTCTTTCGCCGCGCTCAAATAGACGTCGAAGCGCAGCGCCCGCCCGGCAAGCTGATAATCAGGCGGCGCCAGTGGTGCGGCGCGCGCATGGCTCTTGACCACTACTCGCTGCCGCGCCCGGCGCCGGGCCAAGGCCAGCAGCGCAGCCGCATCGGCATCGCTGCCCACCAGCTCTGCCAGCCATTGCAGCGCTCGCTGCGGGCGTGCCTTGCGGCGGCTGCTGTCGAACATCGGATCGAGGTAAATCACGTCGTGGTCGGCAGCCTGGCCACGCTCTTGCAGCCATGCCAAGGCATCCGCGCAATGCAGTGCCCGCCAGTTGTCGTGGCCGGGTGGTTCCTGCATGTGGGCACGGCGCAGGGCATCCGCCAGCAAGGCGTGCAGGGCCGGATGGCGCTCGATCGCGGTAATGCGGCAGCCCAGCCCGGCGAGCACGGCGCTGTCGCGGCCGAGGCCGCAGGTGGCATCAAGAACCCGCAGTCCGCCGCGCCGATGCAGCCCGAGCGCCCGTGCCAGCGGCTGGCGCTTGCCGGCGACAATGCGCCGGTGGATGGCGGGCGCCGAAAAATCAATCACCAAGCCTTGGGTGCGCGGCGCATCGGCCCGGCACAGCGTCAGCCGGCCGCGTCGCTCGGCCAGATAAAAGCCATGCGCCGGCGGCCGCGCCAAGTGCGGCAAGAGCAGGGCGCGGGCTTGCTCCAGCGTCGCGCTCGGCTCGCCGCTGTCGTACAGTCCGTGGAACAGGCTGTTAATGTCGGCCTCGCGCCTGCGAGCGCCGCGAAGATTTTCGCCGGTGACAGCCAGCTTGTCGCCAGGATTGATAAGATTCGCCGCGCATGCAATTATCCGGATGGTTTTGCCTACTATCTTAAATGACCATGCAGGAGCAGTCGCAAATGGCTCAGCCAGCAATCGCCGGGAATGCAGCAGTCACAGCAGCCAACGCCCTTGAGGCTCTGCGCCAATACAGCACCATCGTGGCCGACAGCGGCGATTTCACGGCGATTCGCCAATTCCGGCCGACAGACGCCACCACCAATCCCAGTCTGGTGCTCAAGGCCGTCCAGGATCCAGCTTATGCAGCACTGCAACAGCAGCTTCATGCCTTGCCGACCATGCCCGGGCTGAACGAAGTGGACCAGCTCATGCTGCTGTTCGGGCGCGAACTGAGTGCGGTGGTCAGCCAGCGCGTTTCCACCGAAGTGGACGCGGCCCTGTCCTTCGACAGCGCCGCGACCATCGCCAAGGCACGGGCGCTGATTGCCGGCTACGCCGCCCTTGGTGTGCCTGCGGAGCGTATTCTCATCAAGATCGCCGCCACCTGGGAGGGCATCCGCGCCGCGCAGGTACTGGAAGCGGAAGGCATTCGTTGCAACATGACATTGATATTCGCATTATGTCAGGCGCAGGCCTGTTTCGACGCCGGGGCAACGTTGGTTTCGCCGTTTGTCGGGCGCATCACCGACTGGTACAAGCAGGCTTGGGGCGTGCCCGAGCTGGCCGTGCAGGAAGATCCTGGCGTGCTTGGCGTGCGCCGCATCAGCGCCTATGCCCGGGCGCATGGCTATCCGACGCAGATCATGGCCGCGAGTTTTCGCCACAGCGGCCAGATCCTGGCACTGGCGGGTGTGGATCTGCTGACCATTGCGCCGGCGCTGCTGGGTGAACTGGCGACCATGGCTGCGGCAGACGTAACCGCGCCGCAGGTGGATGACGAATCGCCGGCGCCGCGCGCGACGCTTGATCAGGCCCGTTTTGCCTGGGCCATGTGCGAGAATGCCATGGCCGGCGACCGGCTGGCGGACGGCATTCGCCGCTTCGCCAAGGATCAAGCGGAATTGGCGGCCATCCTGCAGGCATAGGCAGCCGGCGCCTGGCGTTAATCGTCCCGCAGAAAATCAACCAGCGCCTCGTAGCCGGCCTGGGTGAACAGCAGCGCGTTGATGGTCGAGGCAT
>DATGUT010000230.1:0-4231 GCA_035301185.1 Salinisphaeraceae bacterium | reverse complement strand
ACAGGTCAATGGCACGGTCACGGCCGTCGCCGCCAACAACACCGATTTCGTGCAGGACGGCGACCGCGCGGTGCAACTGGACCCCACCGATGCCCACAATGCCCTGCAGCATGCCAAGGCGGAGCTTGCCGATACGCTGCGCTCGGTACGCCAGCTGTATGCCCAGGTGGATGAACAGAAATCGATCATCGCCCAGCGCGAGAGTGTCAACGCCCAGGCCAAGCGCGATTACGAGCGCGGCCAGAAACTTCTCAAATCGCACGGCATCAGCCAGAAGGTTTTTGAGCACACGCGCTCCGACTATCACGAAGCGCGTGCGGCCCTGGCCAGCGCCCGGCACAAGCTGGAGGAACTCCATGCGCTCACCGACAACACAACATTGCATGACCACCCACGAGTCAAGGCGGCCGAAGCCAAAGTGCGCAGCGCGTGGCTGGACCTGCAGCGCACCCATATCCTGGCGCCGGTGAGCGGGCATGTCGCCCAGCGCGAGGTTGAGGTCGGCAAGCGGATTGCACCCGGCAAGCCGCTGTTGACGATCGTGCCGCTCGATCAAATCTGGGTGGATGCCAACTTCAAGGAAACCGACATGGCCGCGATGCGCATCGGCCAGCCGGTCACGCTGGTCGCCGATTTCTACGGCTCGCAGGTCACCTATCACGGCCATGTCGCCGGCCTGAGTGCCGGCACCGGCGCCGCCTTCTCGCTGCTGCCGCCACAAAACGCCACCGGCAACTGGATCAAGGTCGTGCGCCGGGTGCCGGTACGCATCGTGCTGGACGACGCGCATCACGAACTGGAGCAATATCCGCTGCGCCTGGGTTTGTCGATGAGCGTCGAAGTTGACCTGCACGACACCGACGGGCCGCGTCTGGCCAACAGTCCGCCTGAACAGCCGCGCCATCGCACGCAGGTTTACCAGCAACGCCTGGCCGGTGCCCAGCAGTTGATTGAACGAATCGTCGCTGCCAATGACGGCCCGGTACGCGTCAGCGAGGCCAAGCCATGAGTGAACAAGCCGGCATCACCGCAAATGCAGCGGACAAGACGCTTGCAACCGGCGCCCTGGTGCTGGTGACGCTGAGCCTGTCACTGGCCGTGTTCATGAACGTGCTGGACACGACCATCGCCAACGTCTCCATTCCCACGATCACCGGCAACCTGGCGGTGTCGGCCAGCCAGGGCGCCTGGATCATCACCGCGTTTGCGGTGCCCAACGCCATTGCCATGCCGGTTTCCGGCTGGCTGGGACGCCAGGTCGGCGAGGTCAAGCTGTGCGTGCTCTGCACCGCACTGTTCACTCTGGCCTCATTCCTGTGCGGCATCGCGCCGAGCTACTCTTTTCTGCTGATCATCCGCGCCGTCCAGGGCCTGGTTGCCGGGCCCATGATCCCGTTGTCGCTGAGCCTGCTGCTGGCCAACTACCCAGCCGACAAGCGCGGCATGGCCAGTGGCATCTGGGGCATGACGGCCGTGGTGGGCCCGGTCGCCGGCCCGATTCTGGGCGGCTGGATCACCGACAATTTCGGCTGGCCGTGGATTTTTTTCATCAATATTCCAGTCGGCATCTTCGCCGTGCTGCTGACCTGGACCCTGCTGCGCAAGCACGAGACCCCGATTACCCGCGAACCGCTGGACGTCATCGGGCTGGTGCTGATGGTGATTGGCGTGGGCGCCCTGCAGATCATGCTCGACAAGGGCAACGACGACGGCTGGCTGCAGTCATCATTCATCATCACGATGGCGGCCATCGCGGTCGTGTTTCTCGCGTTCTGGGTGGCTTGGGAGCTGACTGACGACAATCCGGTGGTGGATCTGCGGCTGTTCGCCCGCCGCAACTTCGCCGTCGCCACGTGGGTCATGACGCTGGGCTTCATCACCTATGCCGCCGGCATCATCCTGCTGCCGCTGTGGCTGCAAACCGTACAAGGCTACACTCCGACCTGGGCCGGTCTCGTCACCGCTTCGCTGGGTATTTTGGCCGTCATCTGCTCGCCGCTGACCGGGCGCCTGACCGACAAGATCGACCTGCGGCTGATCGTGATGTTCGGCATGCTGCTGTTTGCCGCGCTGTCTTTCCTCAAGGCCGACGCGAATACCGACATCAGCTTCCAGCGCCTGTTTCTCGTGCGCCTGCCCTGGGGCATCGGCCTGGCCTGCTTCTTCGTGCCGTTGATCACCTTGTCGCTCACCGGCCTTGCGCGCGACAAGATCGCCAGTGCCTCCGGCCTGTTCAACTTCATGAAACAAATGGGCCTGGCCGTGGGTACAAGCCTGTCGGTGGCGCTGTGGGACCAGCGCGAGGCCTATCACGATCATGTGCTGTCGGCGCATACCGGCCTGACCCATCCCGCCACCGAGCACTGGCTGGCGCACGCCCATGCGCTCGGCATGTCGCAGGAGCAGGGCTATGCCGCCATGGCGGAGCTCATCAAGCAGCAATCCTTCATGATCGGCCTGAATGAAATGTACACCCTGGCCGGATTCGTGTTTCTGGCGTTGAGTGTCTTGGTCTGGCTGTCGCGACCGAACAAAGTGTAGAAAAGATGTCTGATTCATTCAGCCCGCGCAGGAGCCATTGGACCGTGCAACTGATCTCGGCCACGACCACCTGCCGGCTTGCTGACCCATCAACATGGACGCTTGGCCATGGACACGTTGATTAACCTGATCAGCCATTACGGCCTGTGGCTGATTTTTGCCGCCGTCCTGCTTGACCAGGGCGGTGTTCCGCTGCCGGCGTATCCGATCATCATGGTAGCCAGCGCCATGGCCGTGCAAACCAACGCCAGCCTGTGGCCCATCCTGCTGGTTTCGGTACTCGCCGTGCTGTTGGCCGACATGCTCTGGTATGGCGCCGGGCGCCGTTTCGGCGGCCCGATGATCCGTCTCATCTGTCGTCTGTCCCTTTCGTCCGAAACCTGCGTTGGCAGTACGCGTGGCATCTACGCGCGCTGGGGCGCACCGTCGCTGATCGTCGCCAAATTCATTCCCGGTGTCGCCGCGGTGGCGACCACACTGGCCGGTCAGAATCGCATCCGCATCCGTCGTTTTGTGCTTTACGACGGCATTGGCGCTGCGTTGTGGGTGGGCGCGGCGATCGCCATTGGCGCAATATTTCGCGACACTTTGCAGCATGTGCTGGTCCAACTCGAATCACTGGGGCGCCTGAGCCCGGCAATCCTGCTGGTCGCCCTGGCACTATTCATAACGGTCAAGGCCTGGCGGCGCCGGCGTTTCCTGCACCAGATTCGCATGGCGCGCATGACCCCCGGCGAATTGCAACAACTCATGGCAAGTGATACTCCGCCTGTGGTGCTGGACGTGCGCGCCGCCGGTCTGCGTGCGCAATCGGGCTGGATCCCGGGCGCTGTCGGTGTCAGCAGTATTGCTGAACTCGATCTGGCAGCTGAATCGGAGGTGGTTGTTTATTGCGACTGTCCCAACGAAGCCTCGGCAGCGTTGCTGGCGCGCCAGTTGAAAAATCGTGGCTTCCAGCGCGTGCGCCCGCTCGCCGGTGGTTTCGAGGCCTGGAATGCCAGCGGCCTGCCCATTGCCGGTGGCGCGCATGCAACGCAAGATGTTGCTTCACCGCATCCGATTGACAGCTGGAGTACACGATGACCGCGAACAGCCCCGACCCCGCACCGTCACCCAGGCAGGACCGACCGGCAACGCCGGCACAAAGTAAGTCCATCAGCCTCGCGCTGCAGGGTGGCGGTTCGCATGGCGCCTTCACCTGGGGCGTGCTCGATCGCCTGCTCCAAGACGAGCGCATCCACATCGAGGCCATCAGCGGCACCAGCGCTGGCGCCATGAATGCCGTGGTGCTGGCCGATGGTCTGCATAAGAATGGCCGCGATGGCGCACGCGCCGCGCTGTACGATTTCTGGCAAGCGGCCAGCCGCTCGGCGTGGCTGAGCCTGATCCAGCGCACGCCCTGGGACAAACTGACCGGCAACTGGAGTCTGAACCATTCGCCCGGATACCTGGTGGCCGATCTGGTCAGCCGCATGGCTTCGCCCTATGAACTCAATCCGCTGGGCCTCAACCCGTTGCAGGATTTTTTGACGGACAATGTTGATTTTGATGCCGCGCGCGATTGCGCCGCGGTCAAGTTGTTCATTCCCGCCACCAACGTGCGCACCGGGCGCGTCCGGGTCTTCACCAACACTGACCTGTCGTCCAGCGCCGTAATGGCATCGGCCTGCCTGCCGCATTTGTTCCCGGC
>DATGUT010000229.1:0-4756 GCA_035301185.1 Salinisphaeraceae bacterium | reverse complement strand
GCTCATCACATCCTGGGGCTGAAGCAGGTCCCAAGGGTATGGCTGTTCGCCATTTAAAGTGGTACGCGAGCTGGGTTTAGAACGTCGTGAGACAGTTCGGTCCCTATCTGCCGTAGGCGTTCGAGATTTGAGAGGAGCTGTCCTTAGTACGAGAGGACCGGGATGGACGCACCTCTGGTGTTCCGGTTGTCACGCCAGTGGCACTGCCGGGTAGCTACGTGCGGAAGGGATAAGCGCTGAAAGCATCTAAGCGCGAAGCCCACCTCAAGATGAGATCTCGCCAGCCCTTCGAGGGCTCTAAAGGGTCGTCCAAGACCAGGACGTTGATAGGCCGGGTGTGTAAGCACAGCAATGTGTTGAGCTAACCGGTACTAATTGCCCGTGAGGCTTGGTCATATAACACTCAAGCGCTTTCGCGCGACCTGTAACCAGTGTTCGATTTGCAACCTGATTGTTTACCGATTTGCCTGGCGGCCATAGCAAGCGGGAACCACCCGATACCCATTCCGAACTCGGAAGTGAAACCGCTTTGCGCCGATGGTAGTGCGGGGCTTCCCCGTGTGAGAGTAGGACACTGCCAGGCATTAAATAATAGAAAAGGCCCATCTTCCCAGATGGGCCTTTTTAATTTGGCAATATCGGCGGTGCCATTCGACACGATCCGGCATGCTGACTGCAAGCGGTGGTGCCTGCACTGCTATTCGTATTCGATTGCTTGAACCTCGAAATACTCGGCACCGGCAGGGCGCTCGATCAACACGCTGTCGCCTACCCGATGTCCCAGCAAGGCCCGTGCAACTGGAGAGCGGATGCTGATCCAGCCTTCGTCGGCGCGGGTCTCGTCAGCCCCTACTATGCGATAGCGGTGCGCTTCATCATTCTCGTCGAGCAAGTCGATCCAGGCACCAAAAAAAACCCGGGTCGGATCATCTGGCCGCTTTGCAACGACTGTGAGCTCATCCACGCGCCGGGCCAGGTAGCGCACCCGCCGGTCTATTTCCCGCAATTCCTTTTTACGATAAATGTATTCGGCGTTTTCAGAGCGATCACCCTCAGCCGCCGCATCCGCCAGGGCGCTGGTTACGGCCGGACGGCGTACTCGCCAGAGATGTTCCAATTCATCGCGCAGGCGCTGCCAGCCCGCGCGCGTAATGTAGTCGCGTTTCGCCAAGCTTGAAGACTGTTTTTGATAGGCTGTAAATGAAAGTGCAGCAGGCAACGCAGTCACGCCAGATGCCCGCGAGAGCGCTGCTGCAGATCGCAGATGGTAACAAAGATCAAGGCTCGTGTTCGCCTGCTAATGATAAACTAGGCGACAGCTGCGAATTGAGTCAAGAGGTTCACAACGATCATGCACATGCCAAACAACGATGCAGTCACGTTTACCCGCGATTGCGAGGCAGTTCTGATTCCAGCAGGGGATCTGGTAGAGATCCCAGAAGGCACACACGGCAACATCACCCAGGCGCTGGGCGGTTCCTTTACGGTCTATATTGCTGGCAATCTGATTCGTGTTGCCGGTGAGGACGCTGATGCGATTGGCCAAGAGCAGCCTGAGCCGCTGACCTTGCCGCCAGATGCACATGACGAAGACATTGAAGCATTGGCGGTCGAGCAGTTGCGCACCGTGTTTGACCCGGAAATACCCATCAACGTGCTCGATCTGGGCCTGATCTACGAGTGCCAGTTCGACCACAGCAATCCAGACGCGCGCACCATATATGTGGAAATGACCCTGACCGCACCAGGCTGCGGCATGGGCGACATCATCGCCGATGACTTGCGCAATAGCCTGCTCATCATTCCCACGGTGGAGCGGGTGGATGTGGAAATCGTGCTGGATCCGCCCTGGTCGATGGAAATGATGTCCGATGCCGCCAAGCTGCAGGTTGGCATGATTTGAGACTGCGGGCCAGCCTGTCGGGCAGCATCCATCAGCCACGCAGGAGGCCAATGAGCAAAGCGCACCAGCCGGCGACGAACAACAGGCCGCCGAACGGCGTGATGGCGCCTAGCCAGCGGACATTGCTCAGAGCAAGCGCGTAGAGACTGCCCGAAAAAACCAGTACGCCTGCGGCGAAGCACACGGCTGCAGCATTGAGCCAGCCACTGTGGGCAGTACTGCGCAGCAACAGACCCAGCCCCAGCAATGCCAGTGCATGGTAAAACTGATACTGGACGGCCGTCTGCCATATGGCCAGTGAATCCTGGGTCAAGCGTGCCGCCAGCGCATGGGCGCCGAATGCGCCCAGAATTACGCCAAGCATGCCGTAAACAGTGGCAGCAAGCAGAGTGAATTGTGCCATCGGACAGCACCTGTTCCATGATCAAGTAAGCATCTCGCGTGCAGTCGTCGTTGCGGAGCATGGCGCAGCACGCGTGAGCGCAGATATTCTACCGCACCTGCCGGTGGCCGCGAACGCGCTAAACCGACGCGACCGACGGCCACGAACGCTGGCAGCCTGTTGGACAAGTGCGACATGGGTTGCATGCAGGTTTGTAGCACATGACAATGCAGCCTTGGCATGCAATGCTGCAGTGGTGGAGGATTGGCGATCGGGTGCGCCTTTGATCTTCCTTGATGGGAGCAGCGCAACACGGCCAGGGCAGCTGCAGAACCGTACTGGTTCGACCCAATGGCGCGATGCCATGAACCTATCGATGGTATTTGTGGTCTGAACTAGACGACCAGACCCAGTCACATTCAGCCTCGCATTTGCGGCGATTACGTTCTAGGGAGAAACAATGAAGCGCATTATCACGACACTGCTTGTCTTGTTGCTGCTTGCTGCTGCCGGCAGCAGCTGGGCCGCCAGCAAGGAAGAGCAGAAGATGCAGGACGCCATCGCGGTGATCCACGACTTCGTCAACATACCGGAAAATGCAATTCCGCCCTCGCTGCTGAGCGATGCCTACGGTATTGCCGTGATACCGAACGTGCTCAAGGCCGGTTTCATCATCGGCGGCCGTTATGGCACGGGCGTGTTGTCGGTGCGTACACCTGACGGTTCCTGGAGTCACCCAGTATTCATCCACATGGGCGGCGCTTCTCTGGGCTGGCAAATCGGCGCCTCATCGACGGACATCATTCTCGTCTTCAAGACACAGCGCGGCATTGACGGCATCATCAATGGCGAGATCACCCTTGGCGGCGACGCATCCATTGCCGCCGGCCCTGTGGGGCGCAGCGCCAGCGCAGCCACCAATCTGCAGCTGAACTCCGAAATCTATTCCTATTCGCGCTCGCGCGGCCTGTTTGCCGGCATCGCCCTTGATGGCGGAGTGATCAACATCGATCGTTCTGCCACCAGTCGTTATTATCAAGGAGATGCCGATATCATGACCATTTTGCGCAGCAGCGATCTTTCGCAGTTGCCGAAAACGGGGCAGCGCTTCGTCTATACGCTGAACGCCTACATGCCTGCGCTGCACGATGACGAATGGCCTGTGCCTTATGGCCACACTGGTGATTCGACAACACAGTCCAGCAGCGGCGCACAGCCCACCGGTGGCAGCAACGGCTATGGTGATTCGAGCAGCCTTGACATTCGGCCATATGACAGTCGCTAGAGCGGCGCTCGCGACAGCGCGATAAGTCGGGTACGGAATCGCGGCGCCGCCTGCGTGCGCTGTGGCTACAGTCTGGACTTTTGTCTGCTTGTGAACGCAACCTTAAAACGTGGCGCTCGCTGGGGCTTGATTGCCACGCTCGTTATTCTGATTACGCCGAGTGTCATTATCCTGGCGCTGCGCTGGGTGGCGCCGCCATGGAGCGCCTATATGCTGCGCACGCATTGGCAGGCCCAGGCTGACGGCCCAACCATTTACTACCACTGGGTTGATATCGGCGACATGGCCGCCTGCATGCCGCTCGCCGTCGTGGCCGCGGAGGATCAGACGTTTCCCTACCATCGTGGTTTTGAGTGGGATGCGCTGCGCACC
Organism: Salinisphaeraceae bacterium; assembly: GCA_035301185.1. Taxonomy (GTDB): domain Bacteria; phylum Pseudomonadota; class Gammaproteobacteria; order Nevskiales; family Salinisphaeraceae; genus DATGUT01. The sequence goes on along the minus strand of DATGUT010000229.1, from coordinate 814 downwards.
GCGCTGGCCCACAATCTGAGCACCCAGGGGCAGCGGCTGCGCGGCGGCAGCACCATCAGCCAGCAAACTGCCAAGAACCTGTTTCTCTGGCCCACGCGCAGCTATGCGCGCAAAGCCGTGGAAGGCTATCTGACACTGTGGCTGGAGCTGCTCTGGCCCAAGCGCCGCATTTTGGAAATGTATCTGAATATCGCCCAGTTCGATGACTACGTCTTTGGCGTCGGTGCGGCTGCCCAGCGCCTGTTCGGCACCACTGCGGCGGCGCTGACACAGCGACAATGTGCCGCTCTTGCCGCCGTGCTGCCCGCGCCCAGGCGCTTCAATGCTGCGGCGCCCTCGGCCTATACTCAACGTCGCATCAATTGGATCATGCAACAAATGCGCCAGCTCGGTCAGGGTTATCTGGCTGACATCGTGGCTCGCAAATGATATTTACATGCAGTTCAACAGCACGTTCAGACCCGCATTTTGGCTGCGCAATCCGCATGCACAAACGATTCTCGCCGCCAAGCTGCGGCCGCAGCCAAAACTGCTGACCAGTCGCGAACGACTGGAACTCGCGGATGGCGATTTCCTCGATCTGGCCTGGCTGCCCGAGCACGGTTTGACTGCTGACGCGCCGCTGGTGCTGGTATTACATGGTCTCAATGGCAGCCTGGAATCAAATTACGTACGCGGGCTGCTGCGTGCGGTTGCCGCCGGCAACGGCCGTGGTCTGATGCTGCATTTTCGTGGCTCTGCCAAGCCCAATCGTCTGCCGAACAGCTACCATTCTGGCGAAACGGGCGACCTGCAGACCGTCATCACCTTGTTG
>DATGUT010000228.1:0-4302 GCA_035301185.1 Salinisphaeraceae bacterium | reverse complement strand
TGTCGTTGAGCACCAGCAGATCGCCGGGTTCCAGCAGCATGGGCAACACACTGATCAGGTCGTCGTGCAGCATGCCACTGCGACGCTCGAGCCGCAGCATGCGGCTCGAGCTGCGCCTGGGCAACGGCTGCTGGGCGATGTTTTCCGCAGGCAGGAAGTAGTCGAAATCGTGCTTGTTCATATACGGCCGGTCAACAGGCGGCAACATGGCAGGCGCTTACAATAAGCGGCTTGCCGCGAAATGCAAACGGTTTTGCCATGTGTGCGCAATTGCATGGCTGCTGTTGCGAAGGCGCCATGGAGCATTTCCACCGACGCCGGATAATGCTGGTGCAGATTTGCCGGCTGCAGGCCACGGCAAGGGATTTTTTTGAGTTAGACTGGAGCCATGATTGCAGATTCGAGATGAATACATGAAAAAAATATCCTGTTCTACGGTCCTGGCCGCACTGCTGTTGCTTGCCGGATGCACTACCGTGCCGGAGCCCGGCCCTGTCGTCATCAATGAGCCGGTGGATGCTCTGAATGCCGTGGCTCAACCCTACAGACCCTACCTGCGCCACCAAGGGCGATCAACCGGCGATTTGTCGACGGATGTCGAGCGTCTGAAAAGCGCCCATCGTCTATATGAACTGTCGCAGGAGAGGAAATTGCGCGAGGTCGAGCACCGCCAGCAACTATGCCGTGAGCAGGAAGATTCGCGCATGGTGAAGGTCGAGGGTTCTCTCGAGCCGCTCGTTTATTGCGAGCCGGCGCCGGCGGGCCAGACGGGAACGGAGCAGTGACAGCAGGTTGCTTTTATGGCACAGCAAACAGGACATGCGCGTACTGATGAGGTGATGCTTCCTCTTGGCCGGCCACGTCTAGCGCAGCTGGGCGCGCCACACGTCGTGCCGCAGTTGCCGACGCCGATCGAGGCACCGTATATGGTTGCCTTTAATCCGGACGTGGCGAGCCTGCTTGACATGGTCGACGGTGTCGAACATCTGACCGCCTTCACGGAAATGTTTGCCGGTAACCGGGTTCCCGAGAATGCGCAGCCTGTAGCGCATCGCTATGCCGGGCACCAGTTTGGTATCTGGGCCGGCCAACTCGGTGATGGGCGCGCAATCACGCTGGGTGAAGTGCGCAACAGCCGCGGCGCAGCATGGGAGGTGCAGCTCAAGGGTTGCGGGCAAACCCCATTTTCGCGCTTCGGCGACGGCCGCGCTGTACTGCGTTCGACCATTCGCGAATATCTGGTCAGTGAGGCCATGGCCGCTCTTGGCATACCGACCACGCGTGCGCTGACCATCATCGGCAGCGATGCCCCGGTTTACCGGGAGACTGTGGAAACGGCCGCGATTCTGACTCGCGTGGCGCCGGATTTGATCCGCTTCGGCAGCTTCGAATGGCTGTTCTACGCCAATCGCATGGAGGCGCTGCCGAGGCTTGCCGATCACGTCATTGATGAGCATTTTCCACGGCTTGCAAATCTTTCCGGCGCGCAGCGCTACCGCGCCTGGGTGGAGCGGGTGATTGCGTTGACTGCGGAGCTGATTGCCGCTTGGCAGGCCGTCGGTTTCGTGCATGGTGTGATGAATACCGACAACATGTCGGTGCTCGGCCTGACGCTGGATTACGGACCGTATGCGTTCATGGAGCGCTTTCAGCCCGACTGGGCGCCCAACCACACCGATACCGCCGGGCGCTATGCCTATAACCAACAGCCCGCGGTAGGTTTGTGGAATCTGGGCCGTTTCGTACAAGCCGTGTTGCCATTGCTCGGCGACAGTTCGGACGCGGCCATTGCCTTTGGTGAGCAGGCATTGGAGGACTATCGCGGCCGCTACGACACGGCTTGGCTGCGCCACATGCGCGCCAAGCTCGGGTTGTGCACGGAGCAGGATAACGATGCTGAATTGATCAAGGACTTATTGCGCATCATGGCGCATGGGCAGGCGGACTTTACCCGTACCTTTCGCGCGCTTGGCGGCGTCGCGGCAAATGCGGATGTCGGCGTGGCGCAGTTTCTGGCCGAGTTTGCCGCTCCCGCGGAGCCGCGGCAGTGGCTGATGCGCTGGCGTGCGCGCGTACAGGGTGAGCAGGGGCGCGGCTCGGATGCGTCCAGAGCACGGCGGATGGCAGCAATCAATCCCAAGTACGTTCTGCGCACGCATCTGGCGCAAAATGCAATTACACGTGCCCAGTCAGGGGATTATTCTGAGATTGCACGCCTGCATGCATTGCTGCGCCGGCCGTTTGCCGAACAGCCGGAAAACGCTGAATATGCGCGCCCGGCAACATCCTCCGAAGCCCAGGCCGTATTAAGTTGTTCGTCATAAATTGCAATAATTACATATAATTATCGAGACCAAGTCAGAGTCTTTTTGACGCCTGTAGCCCTTTATCCAAGGCCCGAGCATCAATCCGGATAAACCCATCGAGCAGCAATGCGGTGCAATCGTTATCAATCCAGCAGGCTGGAAATGATGCAGTTTGACCGGCAGCTGTGATAACTTGTTGTGGCCCGAGCCGGGGGAACCGGCAATTTGGTAATACCACTCAAGGAGTAGAACAAATGATGAAAACTGTACTTAAATCCGCGGTTGTCGCTGGCACGCTGGTCATCATGGCCGGTTGCGCAAGCAACGCTGGCGTGGACAAGATTGAGCAAGCCAACCGCAAGGCGGAAGCTGCCCAGTCCACTGCCAACGATGCCAAGCAGACTGCCAACCAGGCGCTGCAAACGGCTCGCGAAGCGCAGCAGACCAGCCAGGCCAATTCGCAGCGCATCGAGCGCATGTTCAAGGCCTCGCAGCGCAAGTAACACTTCGCTGCAAAGCGTGTCTTCAGACACAAAAAACCCCGCTGCAAAGCGGGGTTTTTTTATGCGCGGATGCAGTGATTCAAGCTAGCGCATGGCTTGTGTGGGCGTGCGTTCGGCGCTTGCGCCCGGCGCTTCGATTATCCGCGGGATGCCGTCGCCACTACGCGCCATGGCCTGCGCCTTCTCCCAGTCTATGGGCATCTTCTCATGTGCCTTGGTCGCCTGGACGAGTGCCGTGACGAACGGGGTGTAGGTTTCCACTCGCGTTTCGCCATTGGCATCGGGTGGGTGCGCCTCCATGTAGAACTTGCCATCCTGCCAGCCAAATTTGTACGGCTCGTCGATGATCGTCACCTTGGTGCCCACCTTGACCATGGAAAACAGCGCCTCGATGTCTTCCGGGAACAGGCGCAGGCAGCCATGCGAGACGCGCATGCCAATGCCTGCCGGCTTGTTGGTGCCATGCATTAGATAAGCCGGAAAGCCCAGGTACAGGGCATGTTGGCCCAGTGGATTATCGGGCCCGGCCTTGACCACGGTGGGCAGGGGATCGCCTGCCTCGGCATGTTCCTTGCGGATCGATTGCGGCGGATACCAGTTGGGATTCTGCTTCTTGCGGGTGATGGTGGTGGTGCCCAGCGGCGTATCCCAGCCTTCGCGGCCAATGCCCATGGGGAAAGTGAACACCTTGCCGGCATTGGCGTCGTTTTCGGGCGGGAAATAATACAGCCGCATCTCGGCGATGTTGATGACGATGCCCTCGCGGGACTCTTGCGGCAGAATATATTGCTTGGGCAGCAAAATGTCCGTGCCCTCGCCGGGCAACCATGCATCCACTTCCGGATTGGCCAGCTGCAGTTCTACGTAACCGACATTGTGGCGTCGCGCCAGCGCCACAAAGGTGTCCTCTTCCTTGGCCTCGATATGCTCTATCTTGCCAATCAAGTCATCACCTTCGTCGGGCATGTCATAAACTTCCGCCTGGGCGAGGCCGACAACCAGCAGCAATGCTGCGGACAACAGGAGTCGCATTAACATTGTTCTATCAAATTCTATTTCAGGAATGGGTGATAGGATAACAGGCCGCCCCCATGGCTGCTCACGGCGCCAGCCTTTCGAGTACCCAGCGATCAGCCCGGCGAGTATAGCGCAGGCGATCATGCAGGCGATTGCGCCGCGCCTGCCAGAATTCGATCATTGCCGGGCGCAACAAATAGCCACCCCAGTGCGAAGGCCGCGGAATGCTGTGGCTGGCAAAGCTTTTTTCGGCGGCTGCCATGCGCTGCTCCAGTTCACACCGGTTGGCGATGACTTGGCTTTGCGGCGAGGCATGCGCGCCGATGCGACTGCCTCGCGGGCGCTTCTGAAAATAGGCATCGGAATGGGTGGCGGCCAGCTTTTCCACGTGCCCGGTGATGCGAATCTGGCGTTCCAGCTGCTCCCACCAGAACACCAGTGCCGCAACCGGATGTGCAGCCAGCGCTTGACCTTTG
>DATGUT010000227.1:0-12426 GCA_035301185.1 Salinisphaeraceae bacterium | reverse complement strand
TCGTTGGAGAACAGGCCCCGTGCCACGCCGAACTGAATGACCACGATAACGGCCGAGCCGGCGAAGCCGCCAGCCGCCGAAGTACCGGTGAAGGCGTCGGTGAAGATCTGCGCCAGCGCTGCTGGTACGTCGGCTATGTTGAACAGCAGGATATACAGGCTGCTTGCGATGTAAAAGACGATCATGACCGGCACCAGCCCGGCGGTGACCCGGCCAATCGACTTGATGCCGCCGACCAGTACCGTGAAGGTGAGCACGGTGAAAATCACGCCGCTGATCCAGGTCGGCAGCGACCAGCTCAACTCGATGTTGGCGGCAATCGCGTTGCCTTGGGTCAGATTGCCGATGCCGAACGTGGCAATGGTGGCGCAAACGGCGAACCACAGGCCGAGCACAACGCCAAAACGACCCTTGATGCCGCGCTCGAGATAATATTGCGGGCCGCCCGATTTCTCGCCGTGCTCGTCGGTGCCGCGAAAGCGCACCGCCAGGAAACCCTCGGCATATTTGGTCGCCATGCCGACCAGGCCGGTGACCCACATCCAGAACAGCGCGCCGGGCCCGCCGATGCCAATGGCGGTGGCCACGCCGACGATGTTGCCAGTGCCAACCGTGGCCGCGGTGGCGGTGGCGAGCGCCTGGAACTGCGAGATATCGCCTTCCGAGTCGGCATCCTTACGCTTGAGCAGGCCCAGCCTGAGCGCCGCGCCCAGCCTGACGAACTGCATTCCGCCCAGACGGATCGTCAGATACAAGCCCGTCCCGAGCAGCAATGGAATCAACAGGAAAGGCCCCCAAATAAAGCCACTTAACGCATTAAAGAAATCGAGCATCAGTGCATCCCCAGTGATTTTTACGCATAATTCGCGCTTGGCGAAATACGCGCACACATTAATCGCAACTGCGATCCGCGCGCAACCGGCAAGACTCTGCGATGGCTTGCCCGCATGCCTCGTGGCCGGGCAGCGCGCACACGGCTCAGCTGCTGTGGGCTGGCGTCTGATGCCGCAAAGCGCCAATTTGTGCCAAAATACGGGCTATTTCGGAATCCAAACAGGAAACACTTATGTTCAAAGCTCTTCGGCTGTCTGCCATTTGTCTGACTGCAGTCTGTTTGTCTGCATTTGCTGCTGTTGCCAGCGCCCAGGAGGCCCCGGCTGCCGCCGGCAATATTGAAGTCGAAACAACGCAATACGAAGACTGGGAAGTCAATTGCCCCAAAAATGACAGTACAAATCCCTGTGAAATGACCCAGTTGGTGGAAGATCCGGAGACAGGCAATCCGATCATGCGCGTAGTCGTCGGCTATCCACCGCAGATCGACTCGGCGGCCATGATTGTGCTGTTGCCGCTGGGTGTACCGCTGCAGCCGGGCATCCAGTTCAGCGTCGACGGCGGCCAGGCCCAGCACTATCCCTTTCAGGTCTGCCTGGAGCAAGGCTGCCGGGCGAACTTCCCGCTGGATAACGCGGTCCTGAACCGGCTCAAGAACGGGCAGAGCGCCGAAGTGACCATTGTCAGCCCGCAGGGCAATCAAATGCAGTTGCAGATATCCCTCATGGGCTTCACCGCGGCCAACAAGGCCATTGCTCCGTAAAAGCGCCCGCCAATACGGAGCGTACAGCGATAAGGGATCAGATTCGGTAATGCGAATCTGATCCCATCAGCCCGTGATTCTAGCCCTGCTGCAGTCGCTGGCTTGTCTTTTCGCTCACTTGGATTGCTTCTTTGCCGTCACCGCAACCGGCTCGGTTTCATCCGTGGCGGATGCCGGCTCGCTTTCACCCCGCACTGCATCCAACATCGCGGCGTCATGCCATTCCTTGCCAATCTGCTTGCTGGTCGCCGCGCCGAGTTCCTTGAGCTGCTGGCTGCGGCGCACGATGTTGCCAGTGCCGTCCACGAGCTTGCGCCGGGCATTGTCATAGGCCTTGTCGGCCGTGCCGAGCGCGCGCCCGAGCTTGTCCATGTCGTCGAGAAAGCCGACGAACTTGTCGTACAGCCGACCGGCGCGATCGGCAATGTCGGCGGCATTTTCCTCCTGCTGCTGCAGGCGCCACAGGTTGGACACGGCGCGCAGCATGGGCATGAGCGTGGTCGGCGACACCAGCGCGATATTCTTGTCCAGCGCCTCGCGCTGCAGCGCAAAATCGCCGCGCAAGGCCTCCACGTAAGCGGCTTCGGAGGGGATGAACATGAACACGTAGTCGAGCGTATTCAGCTGCGGCAAATCCTGGTAGTCCTTGGCTGACAGATCTTTCAGATGGCGGCGCACGGACTGCAGATGCGCCGCCAGCGCCTGGCGCCGGCCGTCCTCGGTCTCGGCCTCATGCACGCGCACGTAGGCGGTGAGCGAAACCTTGGAATCGATCACGATGCAGCGCTCTTCCGGCAGGTGCACCACTGCGTCGGGCAACTGCCTCCGGCCATCCGTGCTGACTGCGGCAAACTGGGTGTCGTACTGGGTGCCCTTTTGCAGGCCGGAGCGCTCGAGCACGGTTTCCAGGATCATCTCACCCCAGTTGCCCTGGGTCTTGGACTCGCCGCGCAGGGCGTTGGACAGATTTAACGCATCCTCGGCAATGGCCTTGTTGGAGGCCTCCAGCATCTTGATCTGCTGCGCCAGCGCCGAACGCTGCCGGTTTTCCTCGTCGTAGGTCTGGCGCACCTGCTTTTCGAAGCGCCCGATGTGCTCACGCAGCGGGTCCAGCAAGGGTTTCAGGCTGGCCTGGCTTTGCTCGGTAAAGCGCTGGCTCTTCTCTTCCAGGATTTCCTGCGACAGGCTCTTGAACTGGTGCGCAAGCTGCTCGCGCGCCTCGGTCAGGGTCCTGATCTTCTCCGCGGTGCTGTTCTGCTCCGCCTCCAGGCGCGCCGTCAGGCTGGCATTCTCGGTTTTTGCCTCCTCCAGTGCGCTGCGCAGCTGCTGCAATTCGCGACTGTCCTCTTCATGCCGACGCCTTGCCTCCGCCAGGCGCTCGCCCAGTCGCGCGTTGCGCGAGCCCAGCCACGATGCGCCCAGCGCGCCGCCCAAAACCAGGCTGAACACCACCATGAGGCCATACCAAAGCGCCACATTCTCATCCATCTAGATTAACCTTCCATCGCGTTTTCTGTGCCCATAGTGTAACTGCCAGGATGGCAACGGCCATATGATTGACGCTGGTGCAAGATCCGCGATGGAAAACTCCAGGCTCCATCGATGTCGACACGGGCAGCAACATCAGCCTGCCCGATCACAGAAGATGCCGGCTACGACGAGCCGGACAGCGGCGATTGATATGGTGCCCTGCCAGCCGGCAATACCAGCGGCCGACCGCTGTGTGCATCGGTGCGTACATCCAGTTCTGCCCCATAGGCGCTGTTGATGGGACCGGCTTGAATGACCGCGGTCGGCGCGCCCTGCGTCACCAGCCGCCCGGCAGCGAGCAAATACATGCGATCGGCGAATGCCGCCGCCAGGTTAAGGTCGTGCAACACTGCGAGTACGCCAATGCCCATCGGCAATACTTCGCGCACCACGCGCAACAGCCTCTGCTGATGGCCGACGTCCAGGCTTGAAGTCGGTTCATCCAGCAGCAGATAGCGCGACTGGCCATCCCAGTGCGTATCCCAGATCTGGGCCAGCACCCGCGCCAATTGCACACGCTGGCGCTCGCCGCCGGACAGGCGGCGAAAATCCCGCGCCATCAACTCAACGACGCCTGCAGCCGCGGCGGCGGCGCGCACTGCGCGCTGATTATGCTGCGGCGTTGCCTGCCGGCGCCACGGCGCCCGCGCCATGGCCATGACATCCGCGACCATCAGCGGAAACCGCGTATCGGCATCCTGCGGCAGGACGGCACGCCGGCGTGCCAAGTCATGCGCCTTGAAGGCACGCAGCGCCGTTCCATCCAGGCTGCAACAACCTGCATCCGCCGTCAATTCGCCGCTCAAACAGCGCAGCAACGTCGACTTGCCGGCGCCATTCGGCCCGACCAGTGCGACCACCTCACCCGGGGTGACCCGCAAGCTCACGTCCTGCAGCACACGGCGATTGGCACGTGCCAGGGTTAACTTGTCGGCACTAAGGCAACTCATTGCCGATACCGATTCTGCAGCAACAGGAACAGAAAAAACGGCCCACCCAGCAGCGTGGTGAGTATCCCGATCGGCAATTCCGCCGGACTGACCAGTGTGCGCGCTGCGGTATCGGCAACCACCAGACCTGCGCCGCCCAGCAATGCCGAGGCCGGCAGCAGCAGGCGATGATCGGCACCAATGATCAGACGCACCACATGCGGCACCACCAGGCCGACAAAACCGATAACGCCGGTCATGGATACTGCCGCGCCGACGGCCACACCGCACAGCAACACCGTCACCGCCTTGATGCGTTCCACGGGATAACCCAAGTGAAGGGCAACGTCCTCACCCAGCAGAAAAGCATTGAGCGGCCGTCCCAGCAAGCATAGCGCGAGCCCGCACACCAGCATGAACGGCGCCGCCAAAAGCAATTGCTGCCAGCCGCTACCGGCCACGCTGCCCATCAACCAGAACGTCAGCGAGCGTAATTCAGAATCGTTGGAAAAATAAGTCAGCAGCCCGGTGCCGGCCCCAGCGATGGCATTAATGGCAATACCGGCCAGCAATAGTGTTGCCACATCGGTCGCGCCAGCACTCTGCCCCAGCCGATAAACGATAATCGTGGCCAGCAGGCCACCCAGGGCGGCGGCCAATGGCAGCGCAAGCGGGCCATTTAAGAACGGCAGCCAATTGCCCAGCACGATCACGCTGACTGCACCAAGCCCGGCACCGCTGGAGACTCCAATCAAACCGGGATCAGCCAATGGATTGCGAAACAGGCCTTGCATGGCGGCACCGGCAACCGCCAGTACACTGCCGACCAGCACGGCCAGCAGCAGGCGCGGCAGGCGAATGGCGGTGATCACGGCTAACATCGGATCGCTCGCTTCGGAACCACTGAGCCATGCCACAAGCGCCGTACCAACCTGGCCGGGCGTCAGGCTGACGGCACCGCTGAACAGGCCCACGACAACGCTGGCCGCCAATGCCATGGTTAATCCACCGAGCACCAGCAAGGGTGTCAACCGGCGCGGCGCGACGTCGGGTGCGCTGAGCACCGTGCTGCTCACGGCTGCTCGTGCAGTTGCCGCGCCAGGCGTGCGACTGTCTCGCCCAGGCGCGGACCAAAGCCCAACAGGCGCAATGAGTCCATGACCAACAAGCGTCCATGGCGCCCGGCGGGTGTCAGCGCCAGTGCCGGCTTCGCCAACAGCGCCTGACGCGACCCCATGGCTACAATGACATGATCGCCGGTGAGGATGACATCCGGTGCCAACTCCACCGCAGCTTCCGGAGTCAATGGCTTGTAGCCCGTGTAATCGGTGATGTTGCGCCCGCCAGCGAGTTCGATCATGGCATGAGCGGCGGTATCACGACCGGCGGTCAGCAACTGGCCATCGGCACTGAGGACAAACAGCACGCGCGGATGCTCATCATAACCGGCAACAATGTCACGGGCTTGCGCCAGCGCGGCATCCAGGTGTTCGATGAGTTCGCAACCCCGTGCCGGGCGCTCAAACAATCTTGCCAGCGTGTGGATGGTGGTGCGCACATCCGCGGCTGAGCGTGGCGCCGGCAATTGCCGTACCGGCACCCCAGCCGCCTCGATCAAATGCAACACGCTTGCCGGCCCGGCCTCGCCAGAAGCCAGAACCAGCGTTGGCGACAGCGACAGCACACCTTCCGCGGTCAGCGCGCGCATGTAGCCGACTTGCGGTTTTTCAGCCGTAGCCGGCGGCCAGCGCGAACTGCTGTCGACGGCGACGATGTGATCTTCCACACCGAGCGCATAAAGCGTAGCGGTCAAACCACCGCCAGCCACCACCACCCGTTGTGTATCGAGTGCACCGTCGGCGTGCACTGCCCATGCGCACGCCAGCAGCACCCACATCAACACGATTGGCATCAGGCTTCGGCCAGCGCCGCATCCGCGGTCGGAATATCGGCCAGCAGCCTGCGCCAGCCGCGCAGTTCGGGGGCCTGCAGATTCACGGCACCATACATGTGGCTGACCAGCTGGCCGCTTTCATGGTACAGCTCCAGCGCCGTTTGTCCGCCGGAAGCGGTCGGCTTGTACACCACCCAGGCTTCGCTGACTGCATCCGCACGCATATGCAGGTTGAACGTCGGGTCGAGCACGTTGAACCAGCCATTGCTTTCCACCAGTTTATGCACTGGGCCGGTATGGATTTGGGCTACGCCGGGGCTGCGGGTAAAGACCATGATAGGCAGGCCGCTTTTGGATGCTTGCTGCACTATGCCTCGCCAGGCATCGGCTGCGACCGGCCGGGCCAAATCCTCGTCCGCCAGTCGCAAGGCATCGACACGGCGCAATTTGTGGTCGCGCAACATGGGCCAGAACTGATGGATATCGGTCATGGCACGCCATTGCTCGCACAACGCGGTCGCGTCGGCGTTTGCGGGCGGTTGCGGCATATAAGGCCGGTTAATGGCCTTCGGTGCCATACTCGGAGTCTGGTCCGCGGCACGGAATTGTTCCACCAACCGCTCCCAGGCGGCGGCATCGCCATTGTCCGTGCGGTAGATCTTGTGCACCGACGTCCCATCACGGTCGAAAAACTGCAGGCTCTTGCGCTGGCCACGCGGGCCATGATCGGTCACGGCAAAGCCGTGCCCCCAATTGCGGAAGAAGATGCGCAGATTGATGTTGTAGTCGAACACGCCGCCGCCGTGATCCTGCAATTGCAGGTTACTGTAATAGCCGTACTTTTCATTAACGGCAAAATCATTGCGGGTAATCGTCAGCACTTGCCCAACGCTGATGAGCGCTTCCAGAATGGCCTTGTAATCATCCTTCAACCGGATCACGTCGTCGCCGCAGCGGGCCGCGACCAACTCACCCTCGCTGACACCCAAGCGGGCAGCCGCGTTGCGTGTCCGCAGTCGCGGTTCGTCATCGAGCAGCTGCCGCCAGCGTGCCAGCAGCTCGGTTGATTGTTCCTGTGTCGTCATGTCGTTGGTCCTCCGGTTCGGGGTCTAGAAAGTCAGGGTCATGCCGAGCTTGATGCTGCGCCCGGCCTCTTCGAGTGCCGAGTTATGGCGGCGATACGATCGATTGGTGATATTGCCGATGCCAAATTCCACGCGCAGATCCGGTGTCGGATGCCAGCTGGTAAGCAGGTCGTGGACGGTGTAAGCCGGTGTGGGCTCGACGTCACCGCCGCTGGGTACGCGATTCTGCGCCTCAGCATGCGTCATGCGCCATGTGATGCGGCCGTCCCACGGCAATGCGGTCACACCGGCGCGCACGACCCAGGTGTCAGCCGCCACATCGGCCAGTGGTTGATGATCGGTTTTGTTGTTTCCCCGCGTCTGACCGTAGCTCAGGGCGATGAACCAGGCGTCGATGGTATATTCAAGCTCCGCTTCGAATCCTTGCAGGCGCGCATCGGTCACGTTTTCGCTTCTGGTTGTGCCACCGATGTAGTCGGGTGGTGGCAATGGCACAGTGGTCACGACGGTATCGATGAAATCCCGGACATCGTTACGAAATACACTCGCCTTGAACTTGAGGCGATCATCCGCCATGAACAGGCCCTGCCAGTGGCTGCGCAGGCCGAATTCCTTGTTCGCCGCACGCTCCGGCTTCAGAGCGGGATTCGGCACGAAGTGGTTGGCACCAAAATGCGTGCCGGTGGCATACAACTCGGTCAGTGATGGAGCGCGAAACGCCTCGGCATAGCTGGCATACAACTGCAGCCAGTCGCTCGCCTGCCACAGCAGGCCGGCCTGGACCGACAATGCATCGTCGTCGTGATCCTCGAGACCGGCACGATCAGCATCACTCTTGTAGCGATCATAACGCAGTCCAAGCGTCGTTTTCCACGCCTCGGTCCATTTGATTTCATCTTGTATGAACACACCGGCGAGCAACCGCTTCGCGTCTGGAATGCTGTTCATGGGCCGGCCGTTCTCACTCGCCCCGACGCGCTCGTGATTGGCATCTATACCGTATGTCAACGCATGGCGCCCGGCAAGACCGAAGTCGAAGCGGCTGGTGTTGGCCACGTCCATCGCATAGCCGTCGACATCAATATTCTTGTGAGTGGCGACCGTACGCTGCCTCTCATCCACTTCGGTCCGCGTATAGGACAGCCCCGCCTTAAGATCGACCAGCATCGATTCCGGCAACAGGCGCCACTCGGCACGTCCGACATCAACTGCAACTTCCCGGTCGAGTAGCGAATTACGGCTGGAAACAGGCTCGGCCGGATTGTTCGGCGACTGACCGTCCAGGCGCAGGCGACGGTAAGACAATTGCAGCGAGTTGCCTGGCGCCAAGTGCAGTGTGCTCTTGGCCAAGGCCGAATTGCGCCGATATGCGGAGTGCGGCAGCCGCCGCCCATTGCCCAGTTTCAAGTCTTCGTTGCTGCGCCGGTCATACTGAAACAAAGCATCGACGTGATCATTCAGTCGTCCGTAGACCGCACCGCCAGTCAGCCAGCCTTGACCGGCCGATTCGTAGCCAACATGAGCGCGGGCGCCGAAGTCCTCATCGTCTGCAAGCAGGTCGGCGGCATCCTTCGTGCGTACACTCACCACGCCACCCAGGGCGCCACTGCCCCACAGAACGGAGGCCGGACCGCGCTCGACCTCGACCGTTTCAATCAGCTCCGGATCGATGAATGTCTGTGTCAGATGTCCGGAGGGAAAGTCTTGGCGCACACCATCGACGAGCACCAGGAGACGATCACCAGACAGTCCGCGAATGCTGATGCCTTCGCCCACCGACCGCGGCGATCCGGTCAGACTGACATTGGCCAGACCATCCACGATCTCGCCCAGATCGGCACTTTGCTGACGGGCAATCTGTTGCGTGCCGATCACGTCGATGGAACGCGACACTGAAGCCGTCGTCTGTTGCGTGCGCGTGCCCAGCACGGTAAGAGGTTCAAGCCTTAGCAACCCCGGCTGGGCTGCATCGCCGGCCACGGCTGTGAACGGCATTGCTGCCATGAATATTATCGGCCACGCACAGCGACCGCACCGCCAAACCATATAGGCTCCTTTGCAATTAAAGTGAGTCGGCTGGCTGGCGCGTACAGGACGGCTGGCTGGCGCAGGGCACGTGTCCCTGGAAAAAAACGGACCGGGCGGCTGCCCGGCATGGATCAAAGTTTAGTGAGAATCAGGCGCTCATTGCGGGTCAGGCGTAGGCAATACTCCTCACCACGGTGTTCGATGACCAAACGCCGATCATTGCGAAACAGATCAGTACTGCGCAAACGCGGTGCACCGCTGCAACAGGCATCCACTCCTGCCTTCGCTGACGCTTCTGCAGGGGTATTGTGTGTTTCTGACATGCGAATCCCTCAAGTCGTGTCGCCGAGAATGCGCAGAGCGAATTACGAATTATAATAATAATCATTCTCATTTGCATGTCAACTAGAGCCGTACCCGCGTCTACATTGCGCATGCCGGGCTTCGATCAACAGCTTGACCGATATTGGATTGTGCCCAATAGTGCACCCATGCTCCTCAGACTGCGCAACATCCAACTCGCCTATGGCAACCAGCCGTTGCTGGACAATGCGACAATCACGCTGCGAGCCGGCGAGCGCGTAACGCTGACTGGGCGCAACGGCAGTGGCAAGACAACGCTCATGCGCATCATCGCCGGCGAGATCGAGCCGGACAGCATGCAGCGCGAGGCGCGCCCCGATCTGCGCATTGCGCGTCTGCAGCAGGAAGTGCCGGCCGACCTTGCTGGAGCGGTGTACGACGTGGTCGCCGCCGGCCTCGGCGCCGCCGGTGCGGCCCTGGCGCGTTTTCACGAGCTCACGGCGCGCCTGTCGGCCGGTGAAGATGTCATGGCCACCCTGGCCAAGGCCCAGGCGGCCGTGGATGCGGTTGACGGCTGGAGCCTGAACACGCAGGTCGAAACCGTCCTCAGCCAGCTGCATCTGGGCCCCGACTGGCGCTTCGAGACCTTGTCCGGCGGCCAGAAGCGGCGCGTGCTGCTGGCCCGGGCGCTGGTCCGCAACCCGGATTTGCTGCTGCTCGACGAACCGACCAACCATCTCGACATCGAAACCATTGCGCAGCTGGAGGCGACGCTGCGCGAATGGTCCGGCACGCTGCTGTTCGTGACCCACGACCGCGCTTTCCTGCGCGCGCTGGCGACGCGCATCGTTGATCTGGATCGTGGCCGGCTGCTGTCTTATCCCGGCGATTACGAGCGCTATCTGAGCGCCAAGGAAAAGGCATTGGAAGACGAGGCCAGCGCCAATGCCGCCTTCGACAAGCGCCTGGCGCAGGAGGAGGCCTGGATTCGCCAGGGTGTCAAGGCCCGGCGCAAGCGCAATCAAGGCCGTGTACGCGCGCTCAAGGCCATGCGCGCCGAGCGCCGCCAGCGCCGCGAACGCATGGGCACGGCCCACCTGGCGGCGCAGGAGATCGAGCGCTCGGGCAAGCATGTGATCCTGGCCGAGAACGTGAGTCATGCCTGGGGCGACAAAGCCATCGTCGCCAACCTGTCGACCCTGATCCAGCGCGGCGACAAGGTGGGCATACTCGGGCCGAACGGCTGCGGCAAGACCACGCTGCTGCGCCTGCTGCTGGGTCAGCTCACGCCGGATTCCGGGCACATCAAGCTCGGCACCAACTTGGATATCGCCCATTTCGACCAGCATCGCGCCGGCATCGACGACAACCTGAGCGTCATGGACAACGTCGCCGGCGGGCGCAGTGCAATCACCATCAACGGCCAGTCCAGGCACATCATTGGTTATTTGCAGGATTTCCTGTTTTCGCCCAAGCGCGCCCGCGCGCCGGTGACTGCGCTGTCCGGCGGCGAGCGCAACCGCCTGCTGCTGGCCAAGCTGTTCACCCGCCCGGCCAACCTGCTGGTGATGGACGAGCCCACCAACGACCTCGACGTGGAGACGCTGGAACTGCTGGAAGAACAACTGGTGCAATACGACGGCACGCTGCTGCTGGTGTCGCACGATCGCGCCTTCATAGACAACGTGGTCACCAGCACGTTGGTGTTCGAAGGCAATGCACAAGTCAACGAATATGTCGGCGGCTACAGCGATTGGCTACGCCAGCGCCCGCAGCCACGGCCGGAATCGAGCGCGCCGAAACCGGCGCCGCCGGCCGCGACAACTCAGGCAAAGGCCACACCGGCACCGCGCCTGACGAGCGCACAGCGCAAGGAGCTGCGTGCCCTGCCCGATCAAATCGAGGCGATCGAGGCGCGCATCGCGGACATCGAAGCCACCCTGGCCGCGCCGGGGTTTTATGAACAGGCGCCGGCGCGCGTGCGCGAGGTCACTGCGAAGCTGGCAAGCGCCGAGGCGGAACTCGAAACCGCCATGGCACGTTGGGAAGCACTGGAGCTGCAGGCGTCGGGCTGATTCACGCCAGCAATTGCCAGCATGGCAGCTGATTCAGGCGCGGACGCTGTCTTATTCGTCCAATAAATCGTGGCGCTCGTGCCAGGCGACGAGCGATTCGTTTGGATAAGCGTCGAATTGCAAATCACCAGGTGCAATGCAGGGCGCCACCCAGTCGGGCTTGGCTGCCAGCATGATGTGCGTGCTCTGCGGCGGCCGTGGCAGGGGGGTGTCGATGGCCGCTGCGAACGGGTGCACCAGCTCCGGCCAGCGTGGATCCCATACCCACAATGCGCTGCCGCAATGGCGGCAAAAGCGCCGTTCACCGCGGCTTTTTTGCGTGCGCTGCGGATGATCCAGCCAGGCACGATAAACATTGATCGCGTCTTCGCCGTCAACCGTCAGCGTGGCCGCATCGGCATGCAGGTTGATGGCGTAACCGCCGGCGCCGCCGGTCTTGCGGCAAATGCTGCAATAGCAGCGCATGAATGGATAAGGCGCCGTGCTGTCGCAGGCAAATCGTACGGCGCCACAATGGCATGAACCTCGCAGTCGCATTGCATGCTTCCTACTGTTGAACAGAGATTGCATGGTAACGCCTGTTGCGCGGTTGGCCAGTGATCAATAGGGAGAATCCAGATAAAATTAAGCCTTGACTAACTTATTGAGCCGTTGTTAAATAGCATGGTCGATGGCGAACTGCAGGCATTTGTCTGCCTCGAATCGTCGCCGCGCACCCAAGCAAGGACATCTGCATGCGACCTAGAATCCTTTTGCACATCCTGCTCGCCCTGGTTGCCGGGCCGCTGCTCGGCAATGCCCCGGCAATGGCGGCAAAGGACAAATTGAAAGTGGTGACGACGTTCACCGTGATTGCCGATATGGCGCAAAACGTGGCCGGTGATTACGCGCAGGTGGTGTCGATCACCAAGCCGGGCGCCGAAATCCACGAATACCAGCCGACACCGCAGGACATCGTGCGCGGCAGCGATGCCGACCTGATCCT
>DATGUT010000226.1:0-6092 GCA_035301185.1 Salinisphaeraceae bacterium | reverse complement strand
CTTTATATAGTAATTACTTATATCGTTTAACTATAAACAGCCTTAATCGTACAGCCCAATCAGCATGTTGACAAACAGCCAGATCAACGCAACCAGCGTGGTGACAGCAAGACTACCGATCAAGAAGAAATGGGCTGGATTGCCCTCTTTCTGATCGCGCTCGCGATTGGCGCTGCTCTGCACCCCGAACAGGGCCGACAACACGCTAAACAACGTGCGTCCAAGCGTATGTTGCTTCCTGCGCTCGGGCTGTTTTTGCTCGTGCTCCATATCGGATTCATTCGTGGCCATTACACATAATCCTCAACCATGGCGGCGGTGACCTGCAAATCATCGTGCAGCCGCTGCTTGAGTCCGTCCGCCAGGGCACGCTCGACCTTGTTGCCAATCAGCGGCAAATCGGCCGCAATGGTGAATGCCATTATAAGCCGCGTACCATGGCCCTGCTCGTCAAGCGCCAAATCGATGCGCGTGGTGATCGGCTTGGATTCGATCTCGACGTCGATCTGGCCGCGCCCGGAATCGAGTTGCCAGGTATCGGTCTGGCGCAGAACCAGAGTTTCGCCCACCAGCTTGCGGGCGAAACTCGGCAGCTGCAGATCCGCTACCGTCAGAACATGGCGCACGGTGATGGTAAAGACGTCGTTTTCAAGCTTGTGAGCGACGAATTCCGGCTGCGGCCCTCCCAGGCGCTCATACTTGGCGCGGTAATACCCAGGGTCGCTGAACATGCGCAGCAGCGTGGCCGCAGCACAGTCGAAATCGAATTGGTCGTCAAATTGCATGGTCAGGACGCATTGCGTTGTCGTTGCAGTTATCGCCGTACAAGTATTGCGCCAGCGTGTCGCGGGCGGCAAGCTCGGCATCAAGCACAGCCAGCAGCACGAAGACGCCAGCCAGGCGTCGGTGCAGAAAGACGATCTCCCGTGGCGGAATGCGGAACCAGCGCGAGATCGCGGCGCGCGAAATCGCCCGCGATACCCGCGTCGGCAAATCGGACGCGCCCCAGCGGTATTTGCCGTCGGTAGTCAGCAGTTCCGCTGGCGGTGATTCGGCAAATGGCTCGATCATGAGCATGCCGACGGCGGCGAAGCTGTCGAATACGGATTGCGGCGAGTCCCGGCGCAGCAGGTCAATGCCGACGGCGCCATCGATCAGCTGCTGCGAATTGCGCTCGAAGGCGCCGGCCACCAGATCATAGTAGGCGCCGAGAAAGCGCGGCGCGAATTCGCGCGTGGCGCCGAAATCGAGCAATACCAGCTGATCATTGCCGGCGGGGTCGATGCGCACCTTGTAGTTGCCGAAATGCGGGTCGGTCTGGACGATGCCCCAGACAAAAAACTCGTTCAGGAACAAATGCAGGGCGTGCTCCGCCAGCCGATCACGGCGCGCCTGCGACAGATTTTGCACGGCCTCCTCGCGCACATGATGCGCCGGCTCATAAGATGTGGTGAGCACGGTCTCGCAGGAGTACTCGGGGAACACCTGCGGCACGACATAATGCGGATCGCCGGCGAGGCGCTCAGCAAATTCGCGCGTGAGGCGCAACTCGCGGTCATAGTCCACCTCGTGATAAATCATTTCCCGCACCTCCTGCATGATGGTGGACAACTCCATGCCGCGCGGCACCAGGCGCGCGAGGCGCACGATCCGCGACAGCGTGCGGATATCACTGTCGATGGCATCCGCCAATCCTGGATATTGGATCTTGATGCACAGTTCGCGGCCATCGCTGCGCCGCCGGGCCCGATGCACCTGACCCAGCGAAGCGGAGGCCAACGGTTCCGGATCGACTTCCAGCTCCGCGCATGTGGCGTCGCCGAGCCGCTGCAACAGCACGGGTTCCAGTTCCGACCAGGCCACAGGCGGGCTGTCGTCCTGCAGCGAGCTGAGCACTTCGACGACTTCTGGCGGCATGAAGTATTGGCCGTAGACCGATAGCATCTGTCCGACCTTCATGACGCTGCCCTTCAGGCGACCCAGCTCATCAGCAATATATTCCGCCTGGCGCACATAAAACTCGCGATCCCGTTCCTTGCGCTCCTCGTCGCGACGCAGGAAATTGGACAGCGTATGGCTGGCGAATTGGGTGCCGGCAACCATGCTCAAGCGCGCCATGGCAAGGTTGCGGTCGAAAGCGCCCGTCTTCAATTTCAACGATGAGCGGCGTCCGTGAGAGTTTCTGGCCATAAATATCTTGCAGTGCGGATCTGCGTTGGCGACAGTGCCGGCAAAACCGTCAGTGCTGTCACCTGGGTGAATAGTCTAGCAGCCGCATTCGCTTTGGCGCCGGGCTCAGACATTGAAGCGGAAGTGCACGACATCGCCTTCCGCCATCAGGTAGCTCTTGCCTTCCAGGCGCTGCCGCCCGGCTTCGCGCGCGCCTTTTTCACCACCGCAGGCAACATAGTCCTCGTAAGCAATGACTTCCGCACGGATGAAACCGCGCTCGAAGTCGGTATGGATTACACCTGCGGCCTGCGGCGCGGTGGCGCCAGCCTTGACTGTCCAGGCGCGCACTTCCTTCGGCCCGACCGTAAAAAAGGTCTGCAGGCCAAGCAATTTGTAACCAGCATGAATCATCCGGTCAAGGCCCGGCTCGGACAAACCCAGATCCTCCAGGAAAGCCTGCTTTTCCCCGCCATCCAGCTGGGCCAGTTCACCTTCGAGCGCCGCGCTGACAGGCACCACCAAGGCATTTTGTTTTGCGGCATGTGCCTGCACCTGCTGCAGCAACGGATTGTCAGCAAAGCCATCCTCCTGCACGTTGGCCGCAAACAAGACCGGCTTGGCGGTAATCAAATGCAGCGGCTGCAGCGCGGTCTGCTCATCCGCATCCAGGCTGAGCGTGCGCACCGGCGCGCCGGCATCCAAGTGTTCGCGTACACGCGCAAACAGGGTGGCATTGAAACGCGCGGTCTTGTCGCCGGATTTGGCTGTTCTGGCAGCACGCTCGGCGGCCCGGGTGATGGTTTCCAGATCGGCCAGCGCCAGCTCCGTGTCGATGGTTTCAATGTCCTGCAGCGGATCAACGCGCCCGGATACGTGCATCACGTCGCCGTCCTCGAAGCAGCGCACGACGTGCACGATGGCATTGGTTTCGCGGATATGCGACAGGAATTGATTGCCCAGCCCCTCGCCGGCCGAGGCGCCAGCCACGAGCCCGGCGATGTCGACGAACTCGACCGTCGTCGGCAATACTCGCTCCGGTGCCGCAATGCCGGCCAGTGCCTGCAGGCGCTGATCCGGTACCGGCACCACGCCGACATTCGGATCGATCGTGCAGAAGGGATAATTCGCGGCCGGGATTTCCGCCGCCGTCAACGCATTGAACAGCGTCGACTTGCCCACGTTCGGCAGACCGACAATACCAATTTGCAGTGCCATCAATCGCTCCCGGTGGCCGAGGCACGCCTGCGGCTATGCAGCTGCTGCACGGCCCGATCCCAGCCTTGTGTGATCATGGTGTCGATGGCCGCAATGCCAGCGTCGATGGCAGTGCTGATATGCTCACGCTCCTGCGGCGCTGGCGATGACAGCACGTGGCCCAGCACACCGGCCCGATGGCCGGGATGACCAATGCCGATGCGCAGTCGGCAATAGTCGGGACCCAGCACCCGATGAATATCGCGCAGGCCGTTATGGCCGCCATGGCCACCGCCTTGCTTCAGGCGCGCGACCCCGGCCGGCAGGTCAAGATCATCGTGCACGACCAGCACGGCCTGCGGCTCGATCTTGTAGAAGGCGCACAAGGGCTGCACCGCCGCGCCGCTGTTGTTCATGTAGGTCAACGGCTTCTGCAGCCAGAGCGTGGCGCCCGCATGTTCGTGGCGCAGCAGTTCGCACTTGTAGCGCCGCTCGCTGCGAAACGCAAGCCGCCATGTCTGCGCCAGCGCATCGGCCAGCCAGAAGCCGGCGTTATGGCGATCATCGGCATGTTCGGCGCCCGGATTGCCGAGCGCCACGATGACACGAATGGAGGTCGCCACCGAAACGGCTTACTCGTCCTGGGCTTCGGCGTCGTCTTCGGCTTCCTCGCCAGCCGCGCTTTCCGCTGCCTCTTCCTCGCCTTCGGCGACGATGGCTTCCTCGTCCTCTTCCGGCTCTTCCTCGACGCGCGGAATCTGCACCGAGGCCACGCTGAACAAATCCTCTTCCTCGGCATACATGAGTTCAACCAGCTCCACGCCTTCGGGCAGCGTCAGGTCGCGCAGGTGGATGACATCATTCAAGCGCATCTGCGAGACATCGACTTCGATGTACTGCGGCAGGTCGCGCGGCAGGCATTCGATCTCGACTTCCACGCGGTTGCGCTGCAAAATGCCCTCGTCCTCGACGACACCGGGGCACTCCTCTTCGCCGACAAAATGCAGCGGCACATTCATGCGCAGCACTTCGTCGGCCGTCACGCGCATGAAATCGACATGCTCTATGAACGGCCGCGCCGGATGGCGCTGCAGGTCACGCAGCACCGCTTCCTGGGTCTTGTCGTCGACACGAATCTTGATGATGTGGGAATAAAAGGCCTCGTTGTCCAGGCGCCGAGCCAGTTCGTTGTGGGCGATCGACAGCATCACCGGCTGCTTGTCCTTGCCGCCATACATGATGGCCGGCACCCGCCCCTGCCTGCGCAGTCGCCGGCTCTCGGCACTGCCCGTGGTTTTGCGTAGTTGTGCTTCAAGCTCAAAGGCTTCCATATTTCCTGCTCCAATATTCGGCCGGTGGTGCCCGACCGGCGAGTCGTGATGATAATCCTGGCTGCGCCGACCCCGTAAAAAGACGGCATATTATACCTGTTTTGCGCGCAAGAATCTGCTGTTGCTGCCTGCCGGCGGCGATTCATTTAATCGACGTACAGGGTGGAAACGGATTCTTCGTGGTTGATGCGGCGAATGGTCTCCGCCAGCAGCGCGGCAATATGCAATTGCCGAATGCGATCGCAGGCTTCGGCCTCGGCCGACAGCGGAATGGTGTCGGTGACCACCAACTCGTCCAGATTCGAATTGTCGATGTTGGCAATCGCGTTGCCGGACAGCACCGGGTGCGTGACGTAGGCGCGCACCCGGGTGGCGCCCTTGTCCTTGAGCGCATCGGCAGCCTGGCACAGGGTGCCGGCGGTATCGACGATGTCGTCGACCAGAATGCAGCTCTTGCCCTCGACGTTGCCGATGATGTTCATGATCTTGGCTTCGTTGGCCCGCGGCCGGCGCTTGTCGATGATGGCCAGTTCCGCATCGTCGAGGCGCTTGGCCAGGGCGCGTGCACGCACCACGCCGCCGACATCGGGCGAAACCACGAGCAGATTGTCCACCTTCTGGCGCCAGATATCGCCCAGCAATATCGGCGAGGCGTAGATGTTGTCGACCGGAATATCGAAAAAACCCTGGATCTGGTCGGCATGCAACTCAACCGTGAGGGCACGATCAGCGCCGGCGTCGCCCACCATTCTGGCCACGACCTTGGCCGAGATCGGCACCCGCGCCGAACGCGGCCGGCGATCCTGGCGCGCATAGCCAAAATACGGCATGACCGCGGTAATGCGGCGCGCTGACGAACGCCGCAGCGCGTCGATCATCAGCACCAGCTCCATGAGGCTGTCGTTGGTGGGCTGGCAGGTCGATTGCACCACGAAGACGTCGCGACCGCGCACGTTTTCCTGTATCTGGACACTGGCCTCGCCGTCGGAAAAATAACCGACGTCGGCTTTGCCCAGCCTCGTGTTGAGATAACCGGCCACATCGCGCGCCAATGCCGGGTTGGCATTGCCGGTGAAAACCATCAATTGGGAATCGACCATGCGTGTTGCGAATGAACTGGAGTGAATTGGGTGCGCTCAGCCCACTTGCGCTGGGCAATTCTGCAGCATCGAAATGGCTGGGGCGGCAGGATTCGAACCTGCGCATCACGGGATCAAAACCCGTTGCCTTACCGCTTGGCTATACCCCAATATGGTGGAAGGGAGTGGATTCGAACCACCGAACCCGAAGGAGCGGATTTACAGTCCGCCGCGTTTAGCCAGACTTCGCTACCCTTCCATATTTCTTGAATATGTACATCACATATCCGACTTAATTATCATACATGTTTTTTGA
>DATGUT010000225.1:0-6302 GCA_035301185.1 Salinisphaeraceae bacterium | reverse complement strand
CCGCCCTCGATGACGCCGGGCAGCATCAGGAACAGCGTCAGCCCGGGGCTGTGCAAATGGTCTTGGTCGACCGGATCGAGCGTGCCCGGCTTGAGCATGTTGGCGACGCTGTAAACAGACTCGATGGCGCCGTTGGCATCGGTAATGCGGTGATAGAAATCGTGCGGACCGAACTTGAGACCCTCGGCATCCAGTGCGGCATGGATGTCGGGGCCGTCGAAATGGCGCTCGTCACGGCTGGCCACGTGCAGCATGAAGATTTGCTCATTGCCGGTCGGGCGTGGCGCGCGGATGTTTTCAACCCGGGCGGCGGCGCTTGGCTGCTCCGGCGGCGGCGCGACGGGTTCCTGGCGCGAACTTTGCCCCTGACGCGGTGCCGTGCGCGCTTTGCTGCCTGCTTCCGGCCGTGCTGCCGGGCCCGGCTGCGGCGATACCTGGCGCAAGTGTGGACGTGGCGCCGACTGCAACTCTTCCGGTGGTGCATCCGGTGCGCCCGCCGGCGGCGGCTCGGTCGTGTCCGGTTCCTTCTTGAAGGCCGACCAGGCGGCCTCGGCATCGGCATCGCTGTAGCCGTTGCCAGCGCGATTCGGCGCTTTGCCGCTGCGCTCTTGCTCGGCCTCTGCCGAGCTCAGGGTGCGCACACCAAGAATATAGGAGTCGCCGCCGAGGGAGACGCCTTCACTGCTCGCGTCATCGGCAGCGGGATTGTCCTCCATGTTGCGCCAGGGATCGTTGCCGTTATGCCGGCGCAGGTACCAGTAAGCGCCGCCGACGGCCGCGATCACGATTATCAATAAGAGCCAGTGCACAATAGACATGGGCAGGTGTTTTCCGCTGTTGTTGTACTGATTCGCTGTAACAGGTGCATCGACATGGCAGTTTAACCTGCCATATCGAGGGCTTGATCTATATTTACACTGACAAGCCGCGACACGCCGGGTTCCGCCATGGTGACGCCGTGCAGCTGCTGTGTCAGCTCCATGGTCAGTTTATTGTGAGTGATGACAATGAACTGTACGTGCTCCGCCATTTGCCGCACAAGTGCGCAAAAGCGCGTGACATTGGCATCATCGAGCGGCGCGTCGATCTCGTCGAGCATGCAGAACGGCGCCGGGTTGAGCTCGAACAGGGCAAACAGCAGCGCCACGGCGGTGAGCGCCTTTTCGCCACCGGACAGCATCTGGATGGCGGTGTTGCGCTTGCCGGGCGGGCGCGCCATGACGCGCACGCCGGTGGAAAGCAGCTCGTCTTCGGTCAGCTCCAGGGCAGCCTGGCCGCCGCCGAACAGGGTCGGGAACAGCGCGCCGAAACGCTCGTTGACCTTGGCATGCGTGGCCTTGAAGCGGCTGCGGGTTTCGCGGTCGATCTTGGCGATGGCGCTCTCCAGCGTGCTCAGCGCGTCGCTCAAATCCTGGTGCTGGGTGCTGAGATATTGCTCGCGCTCGGCCTCGCTGTCGTATTCCTCGATGGCGGCGAGGTTGATCGCGCCGAGGCGCGCGATCTTGCGTTCCACGGCCTCGATCTCGGCCTGCCAGGCGGCGACGCTGGCACTTTCGGCCAGCTGTTCGAGCAATGCCGGCGCTTCCAGGCCGAATTCGGCCAGCTGCTCGCGCGGGCCGTCGCGGCGGGCGCTGGCGGTTTCCACGGCAATACGCGCCTGCTGCATGGCTTCGCGCGCCTCTGCCACCGCATTGTCGGCCTGCATGACGGCGCGCGCCGCGGCCTCGCCGCGTTGTTCGGCGGCCTTGAGTTCCTGCCGGGATTTGCGCAAGGCCGCCTCGGCCTGCTGGCGGCGCTGCTGCGCGGCAGCGTGATCGGCCTCGCTCGGCGCAGCTTCGGCGGCCTCCGCAGTATTCCCGGCAGCCAGCGCGGCCAGACGCGTGGTCACTTCGTCGCGGGCGGCGCGCTGTTCCTCCAGCCGCTCGGCCAGGCCGGCATGGCGACTGCGAGTGTGCGCGAGTTCCTGCTCGCTGCGGCGCAGCTTGCCCTCCACCTGTTCCAGCTGCGTGCGCGCCGCGCTGCGCTGACGGCGTGCCTGGGCCAGCGCCTGCTCGGCCGCAGCGCGCTCCTGGGCGTGGGTTTTCGCCTGTACCGCCAAATCCTCGATGCGTGCAGCCAGAGCTTCTGCTTCGGCCTCGTCCTGCGCCAGCTGCTGGTGCAGGCGGGCCAGCTCCGCAGCCAGTTCGTCGGCGCGCTGGCGCTGCTGCTGCATGCGTTCGCGCAGGCCCTGCTGTTCCGCGCGCTGGCGCGCCAGCTGCTTGTGTGCCGTGGCCAGGGTTTGCTCCAGCGCCTGTTGCTGCTGTTGTGCGTGTTCATGCTGTTGCTGCAAATCCTGTAACTGCGCCTGCAGATCCTGCCAACGCGTCGCGGCTGTGTCGCTTTGCGCGGTCAGCGCCTTGATGCTGCGCTTGCGCTCGAGCACGCCGGCGGCCGGCGACTGTGCCGCCGGCGTCACCAGCGTTGCCGGGCCGATGCGGGCGCCGTCCAGGGTGACGATGGTTTGTCCGGGCGCGAGCGCCGCGCGCTTGGCCAACGCTGTGGCCACGTCCGCGGCGACGAAGATTTGCGCGGCAAGGGCCATGATGGCCGGCGGCGCGCTGATGCGGCTGGCAAGACTCGGCAGGCCGTCCAGCTCGGCGGCACTGGTTTTGCGCTCTGGCGCGGCGGTTTCCAGCAGCAACAGGCTTGTTTGCGGCCAGGCAGGCAGGTTCGTGCCAGCCGCGGGCAACTGGTCGACGGCAAAACCGGCCAGCCAGTCGCCGAGCGCCGCCTCCACTGCGGCCTGCCATTGTGCCGGCGCCTGCACCGCACGCGCGACGCTGCGCGCCTCATCGAAACCCTGCTCCGCGAGCCAGTCGCGCACCGTTTCGTCGTCCTCGCGCAAAACGCTTTGCTGCATGGTCTTGGCCGAAGCAAGCCGCGCCTGCAGCTCGGCCTGCTCGGTGCGGGCGGCGGCGCGCTCGCGGGCCAGCGCGGCCTGCTGCTGGTCCAAGTGTTGCAGCGCCGCCCTGTGCTCTTCGGCCTGGGCGCTGTCCTGTTCCACCTGGGCTGCGAGCTCGGTGATGCGCGCGTCCAGTGCGGCCAGATCAGCTGCCGCCGTGCCCGCAGCCAGGTTCGCGGCCTCCGCGCGGCGCTGGTCGCAGCGGGCACGGGTCTGCTCGATGCGCTTGGCGAGATATTCCTGCTGCGTGCGCTCCGCCTGCAGCCGCGTCTGCGGCGAGTCCTGCTGGTTCAGCTGCGTCCATTGCTGCTCCGCCTGTTCGACCGCCGCATCGGCGGCCGCGACCTGCTTGCGTGCACTGTCATGCCGCTGGCGCAGAGTTTTTAATTGCTGCTCGCTTTGCGCCATGCTCCGAGCCAGCTCGGCGCGAGCCTCGTCATCGGCCTCGGTGCGCTCGTCGAGTTGCGCCTGGCGCTGGTGCAGGCCGGCGCGCTCGCGTTGCTGTATTTCCTGCACGCGGCGCGCGTGCTCCAGGGCCTGGGCCAGGCGCGTGGCTTCGCCCTGGGCTTCATAAAACGCGGCCTGATAATGCTGGCAGCTGTCTGCGGCCGTCTGCTGGGCCTTGTCGTGCCGCTCGCGCTCGCTGTGCGCCTGGCGCTGGCTGGATACGGCTGCGGCCAGAGCCTGTTCGTGCTGGTCGAGCTGCTTGCGTGCGGCGGCAACTTCGGCATCGCAGGCCTGCCAGCGCAGCGCCAGCAGTTCGGCGCGCAGGCGGCGCTCGTCCTGTTTCAGCTGCTTGTATTTTTCCGCATTGCGCGCCTGGCGCTTGAGCACCGCGAGGTGCTGGCTGACTTCGCCGATCAAGTCATTCAGGCGCTCCAGGTTTTCGCGCGTGTGGCGGATGCGGTTTTCCGTTTCCCGGCGGCGCTCCTTGTAGCGCGAGATGCCGGCGGCCTCTTCCAGGATCTGGCGCATGTCTTCGGGGCGTGCCTCGATCAGGCGATTGATCGAGCCCTGCTCGATGATGGCGTAATTGCTGCGCCCGCCAAGGCCGGTGCCGAGGAACAGGTCGACTACGTCGCGGCGCCGCGCCCTGGCGCCGTTGATGAAGTAGCGCGAGCCGGACTCGCGCGTCAGCTCGCGGCGGACGGCGATTTCGTTGAAGCGCGCATACTGGCCGCCGATGCGCCCGTCGCTGTTGTCGAACTTGAGCTCGACCATGGCGCGGCCCACTGGCTTGCGCCCCCGGCTGCCGTTGAAGATCACGTCTTCCAGCGCTGCGCCGCGCAGCTGGCGCGCGCTGGACTCGCCGGTCACCCAGCGCACGGCGTCGATGACGTTCGACTTGCCGCAGCCGTTGGGCCCGACGATGCCGGTGATGTCCGCATCCAGGATGAAGGCCGTGGGATCAACAAAGGATTTGAACCCGGCGAGTTTGATGGTGCTCAGCCGCATGCTGTTGAGGTCGACAAAAGGCGTTAGGGCGTGTTCACAATCACCGCGGCGTTCGCGTTGCTGCCCAAAATTGTGCCAGACAAGGCGCGTGGCGCCGGTCGTAGCACTCCTACAACCAAGCCACGCAACGCAGGATGGCGCGATTTTGGGCGCAACCCTTCGGGCCGGGGCCATTTTTCCGCAATCCTGCGTTGCAGTTCGCTACGGTAGAATGACTGACGTACGCTCACTGCGCCTTGTCTTGCGAAAAAATGGCCGCCGGCGCGCCGTCGTGCTGATTGTGAACACGCCCTAGTTTACGCGAACGTGTGCAAAATGGCCTTTTTAGCCACTTGTCATGCTGCGCGCAGCCGCAGCATCTGGTGACTTTACCTGTAGCGGGCGATGCTGGGCGCAGTCGCAGCATCCCTTGAATGTGCCTGTAGCAAGCGCTCCTGCGACGGCCTGCGCCCTGCTCGCTTTTGCAGAACAGGGAAATTGCCAGCGAGCGCCATCGGCGGCGGATCAGCCATCGGCCGCGGGCGCCGTGTGGACAAATTCGCGCTGCAACCGCCGCAGGATATCAAGGTCGATGTATTCCGGCGTGCCGGGGATGCTGGAACGGATCACCTGGATTGGTTCACCCGGCTCACCCAGGGAATCCACGATCAGGCTCGCATGGGCAAGGCTTTCGGCACGGGTATCGGCATTGAGCGTGACCACGGTCGGTATGCCGGCGTGGTAGGCGGCGTCAAGCCCCATGGCCGAGTCTTCGATGGCGACACAGGAGGCGGGCTTGCAGTTGAGCGCCCTGCACGCCTTGAGATAGACATCGGGCGCCGGCTTGCGCCGTTGCGCCTGCTCGCCGCTGACCACGGCATCAATGTAGCTGCACAGCTCTTCACCCAGGGCGTAGGCCAGAAATGGCTCCAGCGTGGCGGCGCTGGCGTTGGTGACGATGGCGATGCGCAGATCGGCGGCATGGGCCTGCGCAAACAGGCGCTTAACGCCAGCGCGCAACGGCACCTGGCCGTTTTGCAGGCGCTCCTGAAAATGGCGTGACTTATGCTCGTGCACGGTTTTCACCCATGCCGAGCGATCACTCTGGGCAGCCTCATTGTGCTTGCCCAGGTCAGGCTTGTAGCGTTCTATATAATGAGCAATGCGTTCGCGCCCACTGGGTACATTGAGCAATTCGCGATAAAGCTTGGGCGACCATTCCCAATCGAGCTCCAACTCGCGAAACGCGCGATTATAAGCCGGCAAATGGCCATGCGCTTCGGTATCCGCCAGCGTGCCATCGACGTCAAACAGCAACGCCTGGAGACTCATTGGATTGCCCTGCAACGATTTTATGCACGTGAAATGATTCCTGTGCCTCCCCCTGCAAAGGCAAAATACACTATGCGCAGGGAATGGCAAATGGTTGCATTATTATAATGCCCAGTCATGCTGGCTGTCTGTGGCCGCGCAATACGCTGACACGGCCGCGGCCCAGCCATACAGGCAAACCGGACGCGTTGCTTTTATCCGGCGAGTCTGCTTAACATATCGATTGCTTCAACTATCACACGTTGCCATGTCTAACACTACGCAAACAGAAAATTTGCCGGCGCTTCAGTCCATTGAACCTTATACCCCGAAAAAGGATGAGGAGTACATGAGCGAGGCGCAACGCGAGCACTTTCGCGATATCCTGACCGCATGGAAGCACGAGCTGATGGAAGAAGTGGACCGCACCATGCATCACATGAAGGATGAGGCGGCCAACTTCCCGGATCCAACTGATCGCGCGACACAGGAGTCGGAGTTCAGCCTGGAGCTGCGCACGCGCGATCGCGAGCGCAAGCTGATCCGCAAGATCGATCAGGCCATTACGCGCATCAATCAGGATGAATTCGGCTTTTGCGAAACCTGCGGCACAGAA
>DATGUT010000224.1:0-7954 GCA_035301185.1 Salinisphaeraceae bacterium | reverse complement strand
GCTGAGGATGACCACCGTATTGGCCACCAGCGTATTGGAGACGGAAATCACGAACAGCGCGGTATTGGCGCCAAACAGGAGCACCAACACCAGAGTCACGATGGCCTCCCGGCGATTGCCCGGAATCCAGCGCCGGCGTGCGCCGCGCACGAGCAGATAGATGAACAGCGACAGGCACATCAGCAGGCCGCGCCAGAACACGACGTTCCAGGACGTGGTCGCGGCCAGGCGCACCAGCAGCGCATCGAAGCTGATGATGAATGTACCGCAGGCGGCAATGGTTATGCCGCGCAAATGGTTGTCCAGATGTGCGCCCAAATTCCTCGATCCACCATTCCCAGGCAAATTGCGCAGCGCCGCTAAAATTGACATGCGTCAATGCATGTCGTCGGCGAACCCTACATGTTAGCGCATAACCCCGTTTGTCTGGGACTACCTGGCTGCCATGTTGTGCTGCTGCTTACTCTTTCCAGCCAAGCACCGGCGCCGCGCGAGTGTCATGGACAGGGAGTAACATGAGCGAACTTTGGAAGTTGTGATGGCCGTTGCAATCAGTCTGCATATTCTCGGAGTCGTCTGGTGGATTGGCGGCCTGGCGTTCGTGAGCACGATCCTGCTGCCTGAACTGCGTCGTGATCCGGAGTCGGCGCTGCCGCGCTTTCGCGCGTTCGAACATCGCTTCGCACCGCAGGTGCGCATCGCCCTGCTGCTGGTGGGCGGCTCCGG
This sequence comes from Salinisphaeraceae bacterium, assembly GCA_035301185.1. Classification (GTDB taxonomy): domain Bacteria; phylum Pseudomonadota; class Gammaproteobacteria; order Nevskiales; family Salinisphaeraceae; genus DATGUT01. The sequence goes on along the minus strand of DATGUT010000224.1, from coordinate 7,228 downwards.
TGGCTGGCTGCTGTATCGCCTCGGCCTGTGGCGCGTGCTCGACAGCCCGCGCCTGTGGTGGCTGCACGCCATGATTGCGCTGTGGACGCTGTTCATGCTGATGCTGTTCGTGCTCGGCCCGAGCGGCGTGCTCAAGCGCATCATGTCGGGCTCGCTCGACAGCAACATCGCCAGCCGCCTGGCGCGCATGCATTACCTGCATGTCGCCCTGCTGATCATCGCGCTGATCATCATCGCCGGCGCCGTGATCGGCAACCATGGTTATGCCTGACCCGGCTGCCGCTTATCGCCACGCGCGCAGCGTCTACAGCTTCAATCCAGTACAACCGGAGCGTATCATGAGTGACGAGCAGATCATCCACGTCCAGAAAATTCCACCGCAGCAACGCCATCCATTGATCTTCATGGCTTTCGAGAAGCTGGCGCCCAACCAGGGCTTCATCATCGTCAACGACCACGACCCGGCGCCCTTGCGGCGCCAATTCGAGCTGCTGCACAGCGGCAATTTCAACTGGGAATATCTGCAGTCCGGGCCCACCACCTGGCGCGTGCGCATCAGCCGCAACAGCAGCGGAGATCCCTGATCCAGTACCCTGCCCGGCTGTTTTTCCCGGCCGCCATCCTGCATGGCGCGCTGTTCATACCGTTGTCGGTCTGGGCCATGCGCGGCGGCCTGGCCGGGCAACTGGCGTTTGGCCCCGGCCACGGCGGAGAAATGCTGGCCGGTTATGCGCTGGCCGTCATTGCCGGCTTCCTGCTGCCGCAATTGCCGCGCCCGCGCCTGCTGGCGCTGTTTGCACTGTGGCTGTTAGGCCGCGCCGCGGTCGTCGCCGGCCTGGCGGGGCCGTGGCTGGTGCTGCCCAATGTCGCCTTCGCCCTCTGCATTGCCGTGCTGATCGTGCCGCGCTTCATGACGGCCGCGAAGAAGCTGCGCAACATGGCCACCGGGCCATTGGTGGGCTGCATCGCCCTTGCCATCAGCGCCGCCAGCGTGCTGCTGGCGCTGGCAGCGCCGCCGGCCGTCAACATGCTGTATCTCGCCGTGACGCTGCTGGCCGGCCTGATGCTATTCATGGGTGCGCGCGTGCTCGTGCCGGCCCTGTCGGGGGCTTATAGCCGCCGCGGCGAACGGCTGCTGATACGCGTGCAGCCGCGCCTGGAAGGCGCAATGCTGCTATGCCTGATCGCTGCCGCTTTTGGCCTGCTCGCACCCGTGCTGCACCCCTTGGCGGGCGCAGGCGCCATCGCCACCGGCGTGGTGTCGTGGTTGCGGCTGCTGCGCTGGCGCATCTGGCGGCGCCTGGACAGCGCCGACCTGTGGGGTTTGGGCCTTGGCTATGCCTGGGTCGCCAGCGGCATGCTCATGCTCGGCGTCGAGCTACTGTGGCAGTGGCCACTGCGGGTCGCCGGGCTGCATGCAATCACCGTCGGCGGGCTGGGCACGCTCAGCCTCAACATCATGGGCCGCACCTGGCTGTTTCGCCAGGGTGTCGCGCCCAATCGCGTGTGGGCGCTGGTTTGGGCCTCGGGCCTGGTGAGCGCGGCCACGCTGTGTCGCATCCTCGCCATCATGGGCTCGCGCTTCGCCCTGAACTGGCTTGCCGCGGCTTGCTGGAGCCTGGCCTTTGTCGTGGTGCTCGCCGGCTTGTGGCTGCCCATCTGGCTGCGGCGCCTGCGTGCCGCTGGCGCAGCCGGTTAATCCGCTGGCTTTGCTGGCGAGATCCTGGGCAGCCGGCCCTGCATGAACCAATTGGTCACGCCCATGATGGTGGTCTGGTCGACAATGCTGAAGCCATAGCTTTCGTACAGGCGCACATTGCTCAGCTTGTCAGTCTCCAGCCAGGCCAGCTCGCCGCTGCTCTCCACCCGGATCGCGACCTGCGCGATCAGTTGCCGGCCCATGCCCCTGCCCTGCAAATGTTCGGCAATGACCAGCGGGCCGAGATGCCAATGCGGCTTGGCCGGATCATTGTGCAGCCAGGACCACAGCCAGCGCACCAGCCGCAGCAGGCCAAGCGGCGTGCCGCCGGCACGAAAAACCGGCAGCAAGTGTATTGCGTGCTGTGGCCGCGGCCGGCACTGGCCGGGCGGGAACATGCCGAACACGCCGATCAGCTGCGCGTTTTTATAGCCGCCGAACAGCAAGCCGTGGCGCATGATGTGGCGGATCAACGGCGTGAAGAAATGGCGCAGACGTCGCTCGCGCAGCGTGCGATCGGCGCCAAACACGCGCACATGCAGCGGATTGTCCTGCATGCCTTGCACGCACAACCGCACGACTTGTGGAATATGATCGGCCACTATGGGTACGACCTGCAATTGTGCTTGTTTGGGTGCAGTTTGTGTTGCCATGTCCTGCCACGATATCAACGGCATGCGGTTGCCTGGCTACAGCATGGCAGATTCGGGCATAACGGGGAAGCCGGCGCCGGGCGCAACGGCCATGAGCGCAGGTTGCGGCTACTTGCGCAGCCGCACGCAGTCAACGGCGTGCCTTGGCCCCTTGCTCAGAATCAGGCTGGCGCGCTCGCGGGTGGGCAGGATGTTCTGGCGCAGATTGACTTCGTTGATGGCCTGCCAGATGCCATCGGCAACCGCGGTTGCCTCGCTGTCGGACAGCTCCGCATATTTATGAAAATAGGAATCGGGATTGGAAAACACGCGATCGCGCAATTTCATGAAACGGTGAATAAACCAGTGATTCAGCTGTGCGATCGAGGCATCCACATAAATGGAGAAATCAATGAAGTCGGAAACAAACACCCGATGCCGGCTTTGCGGATAATCGGTGTCGCTCTGCAGTACGTTCAGGCCTTCGAGAATGAGAATATCCGGCTGGTCGACGAATTGTGTCTGTTCGCCCAGCACATCGTAGACAAGATGCGAATAAACCGGCACCTCGAGTTGCGTGTGTCCTGCCTTGATGTCGGCCATGAATTCGATCAGGCGGTTGATGTCAAAGGAAATGGGAAAACCCTTCTTGTCCATCAGCCCGCGTGCTTCCAGCACCGCGTTCGGATAGAGAAAGCCGTCCGTGGCCACCAGCGCCACATTGCGCCGTGTCGGCCAGCGTCGCAGCAGCGCCTGCAGCACGCGCGCGGTGGTCGATTTACCCACGGCCACGCTGCCGGCTATGCCAATGACAAAGGGCGGATGCTGTCCGCGCCTGCCGAGGAAGCGATCCAGCGTCACCCCGCGCTGCTGGTTGGCATCGACATAGAGATTGAGCAGCCGCGCCAGCGGCAGGTAAATCTCGGCCACTTCCTGCAGTGACAGAGCATCATTTATGCCCTTGAGCATGCGCACTTCGGCCCGGTTCAGCGTCATCGGCGTAGTCTTGCGCAGCGCCGCCCACTGCGAGCGGGTAAACGCCATGTAGGGGCCGTCCTCGAGGCGCGCGCGTGGCTCAGGGAACACCGGGGCTTGGAAGCTTGCGAGTGACATTGCCGGATTTTCAGCTAACACAAACCGTTATCCAAGGCGCTGCAGGCCGCGAACAGTGCCCGATCTCGCCACCCCAAGCCTGTTAATCTGTGCTTCATGATTGCCGCAGACTACCAGCATGCAAGAGTCATTGGCAATACGATGGTAATGACAACTTTGGTGGCCGCATACATTGGTATTTGCAAAGTCATTTTTATTCATGCAGTTACATGAAAGAGTATCCTTTGCAATGCAATCTGGCTCGACCATTGATCCACACTGCCAGCATGTCCCGCTACTTGCGTGGGCTTGTTCTCCTTACTCGGTTCTCTCGGCTCCGAGCCGCTCGCGCAGGCTTCGAGTGGCAGAATCGAGTCCAGCTCGCGGCGGCTGCTTTCCAGAGCAACAAGGGGTAAAAAGCCGGGACGAACTGCGAGCTGGCGTCGTCTCTCCCGATCATATCGGTAAAAACGGTCAACAACCACGAGTATCATCCCAGCCTGGACAGCCGCATATTTATACCTAGAAATGCCAGGTCAGATTCGCCTGAATGCCATTGAAGTTCACTCCATCTCCAAACTGGCCGACGTAGGATGCGCCCACGGTCAGATCCTGGCCGACGCTGGCATGCACGCCTGCCGCCACTGTTGCCGCATCGCGCGCCATCGACACACCTTTGATGGTGAACTCGTCGCCGCCCTCGAAGCTGAAGCGCGAGCGCGGCGTGGTGCTGCCGAAGGTGTGGCGCCAGCCGATCATACCGTGCAGGTTGACCGTGGCCGTGTCGGTGGCATGAACCGCGTGGTCCACGCGCACGCCGGCCAGGGTGGTGGCAAGGTTCTTGCTCTCGCTGCGTGCCGACAGGGCCGCAGCGCCGCCTTTCTCGTCAAAGCCGCGGATCTTGAAGTGCATGTAGCCGGCACGCAGGAACGGCTCCACCCGGGTCTGGTCGAAGTCAAATGCATAGCCGCCTTCGGCGAACAGCTGCGTCGTGTGGGCACGGTAATCGGCCTTGAGCTGCTCATTGAGGCCGGCCACATTCACATTGCGCTTGCTGTCCAGATCATGCCATTCATGCGCCAGGCCCGCCTTCAGGTTCAACGGGCCCTGGGTCCAGCCGGTGTAAACACCCAGCTGATAGCTGTCGTTCTTGCCCTTGGAGTCGCGCTCGCGCACCTTGTCGCTGGTGTGGCGATAGCCCGCCACGAGGCCGACACGCCACTCCGGTGTGATCTGCTTGTCGCCGCCCAGGAAAAAACCAGCCACATTGTGCTTTAACTTCGCGGCGTAACTGTTGCTGCTGATGCGGCCCCAATCGCCGTAGGGCTGCAGCCAGAGGCTGTTTGCGCACTGTTCGCGGCGCACTGCATTGTCGTCCTCTGCACCGGTTGGCTGCGCGGGCGCACAGCCGCGATCCAGCCGGTTGCTGACGGCCTGGCGCAGGTAGCGGCTGTCCTCGAACAGGGCGCTCTGGCGGCTGGCGTGGAATTCACCGGAGATGGCGTCGAATGCATCGCCTGCACTGCGCTTATCGAGCGATGTCATGGCGCCAGCCAAGGCAGTGCCGGCAGCCGACTCCGCGCCAGTCGCTGCCGCGCGCTGATTGCGGGTATCGGCGAAATCCTCGAAGGCCACGTCATTACGCTCGAAACTGAGCACCACATTGTCCGGGTTATAAGCCAGCGACGGATCCAGGAACACCAGCTGGCTGGCTGTCAGCTCGTCGTACTCGTCGCTGACCCCGTCTTCAGCCGTCAAAATAATGTATTCCTTGCCTTCTTCATAGAAGCCAGGCTCGGTCAGCACGTTGACGCTGCTGCCGGATTCGAGTGTGGCCTTGCCCTCGACTTTCAGCAGGTCGGCATTGCCCGCGGCATTGATTTCGACTTCATGCACGGAGCCGGCTTCAGCCGTGTAGTCACCCGCCACGGTGAGCGTGCCGACCGAATTGCCGGGCGCGACCGTGCCGAAATTGACGAGGTTGCCGACCGTGCCGTGGCCGCCAAGCAGGGCGCCGGCTTCGACTTCGACATCGCCGGCGATGCGGGTGTCTGCATTGCTGGCATCGCCACCCACGATCAGGCCGCCGTCCTTGATGGTCCAGCTGCCGGTCTCGCTGCTATCACCTGCAAGCGTCCAGGTGCTGGTGCCGGTTTTCTCGAAGGCATCAAAACCGCGGAACTGCCGGTCCGAGCTGTCATCGCCAATCGCGTCGAGATCAAAGTCAACGTCGCCGTCGCCGCCCAGAGCCAGGGTGTCGTCACTCCCCGCGGCAATGACCGCGCCGTTCAGCGTATAGCCCTGCTGCAGTTCCAACCGGTTTTCGCCGGCCGTGAATACAATGGCCGGGGCGGTCTCGCCGTTGGCGCGCTGCCCGCCCGAGATCTCGCCGGCCGTGGTCACGTCCAGGTCTTCGCCGCCCAGGCCCGCGCCGCCATTGGGATTGGGATGGAGGTTGCCGGCGCCTTCATCGCCGCCGATGATCCTGCCCTGCGGGCCAATGACGATTTCGGATTCATAGCCCGCCAGGCCAGGGCCGCCGAAGCCGGCGTAATCACCACTCATGCCATTGCCGCCGGCGCCGCCGCGGATTTCTCCATCAACATGGACATCTGCCTTGATCGCCGCCAGGCCAACACCACCGCGGCCTCCGGAGTAGCCGCCATCACCCAGGTCACCGCCGGCGCCGCCCGTAATGAGTGCATCCGAACCCACGTGGATGCTGCTGCCGCCGCCATCGAGGTTGTACAGGTCGCCCGCCATCACGCCGTGGCCGCCATAGCCGGCAGGGCCATGATTGAGAGGCGTTACAGCCAAATCACCCCCGTCGCCTCCCCGGACTACACCATCGATGTGGATGTTGTCGGCGGCGTACGCCTGTATGCCGTGGCCACCGGCGGAACCAGCGTAATAGGCATAGTATGATTCGCCGCCCGCGCCGCCGGTGATCTCACCCGTTGAACCCACTGTGATATCGGCTTGTGCAGTGACAATACCTGCCCCGCCTGCGCCGCCGCTGTCATGAGCGGGGCCATAAAAATAACCATAACCGTTGAGATAACCCTGGCCCCCCGCGCCGCCGCTGACGCGGCCATCCACATGGATGTTGCCTTCATCCGCAAAGATGCCGTGGCCACCCACGCCGCCATAGCCATCGCTGGCGCCATCGCCGCCAGCCCCGCCGATGATTTCACCCCCTTCGGCGAGCTGCAGCTCCAATGTATCGGCAACAATGCCCCAGCCACCAGAGCCAGCATAACCTTCGGCTGCATTACCACCCGCACCGCCCTGTATGCGAGCGCTCGAGTCCGCCTCGATATCGGCACTGTCAGCATAAATGCCGAATCCCCCCATGCCGCCTAAAGAATCAGTACCGCTATCTGCACTGCCCCCGGTACCGCCAACGATCAGGCCATCGATGATGAACTGGCCGCTGTAGGCAGCAATGCCAAATCCGCCGACGCCTCCACGCCCATTGGCCCCGGCGTTGCCACCCGCGCCGCCGATTACCTCACCCGACGAGCCCACCTCGATAGTGCCATCGCCATAGCCGCCGTAATTGCCGAATAAGCCCAGATCAATACCGAGGCCACCGCTGCCGCCATCGCCGAGATCTCCGGCGCTGCCGCCATCCCCACCCTGGGTGGTGCCATTCACCTCAATCTGGCCAGCGTAATCTACCTGGATGCCGGCACCGCCGTCACCGCCGTAACCATAATCACCGGCGCTGCCGCCAGCGCCGCCGGTGACTTTGCCGCCCGTGGCAACGCTGATGTCACCATATGCGGATAAAATGCCTTGCCCG
>DATGUT010000223.1:0-7847 GCA_035301185.1 Salinisphaeraceae bacterium | reverse complement strand
TCCGCAGGGACTTGTACTTCCGGATAAACAGCGTACCGTTGGCGCTGCCGGCGCTGCGCGAGCGCAGGGAAGATATTCTGCCGCTCGCCGAAGCCATGCTGGCCAGGCTTAATCCCGACCCAGAGCGACGCGCGACCCTTGCCGCCGATGCCGAACAGGCCCTGCGTGATTACAAATGGCCCGGCAATATCCGCGAACTGCGCAATGTTCTTGAGCGCGCCGCACTATTATGCGATGACTGCATCATAACGCGCAGTGACCTGCGCTTCGAGACAGCGACCGCACAAACCATGCGCGGTGAGAGCACCAACCTCACGCTGCAGCAGATCGAGCGCCAGCACATAGAACGCGTATTGCAGGAAACGGACGGCAAGGTCGCAGAGGCAGCGGTGCGTCTCGATGTTCCGCGCAGCACGCTGTACCAGAAGATCAAGGCATACGGCATTGCCACTTCGCAGCGCAGCCGCGCCTGAATCCGCAGTGCCCGCAAGCGGCGCAGCACCACGTCCAGACATGCAACAACTGTGAGAATAGCTGCATGGTCAAGGCAAAAATATTTTTCGGGATAGCGGTCATCGTCATGCTCGGTCTGCTGTCCATGCTGTACATTTATCGCGGCCTCGATCATGTCGCCGGCCATCTGGCCAAACTGGACGAAGCTGGGGTGCCGTTCAGCATCGCCGCAATCGAAATGGAGAAAAACGCGGGCGAATACGCGCTCGGCGTGCTCAGATATCTGACCCATCCCGATCCCGCCATTCGTACCGAAGCCTTGAACGACAAGGAAGATTACGAGCGCTATCACACCAGCTATATGCAGGCGAGTGTAGGCAGCCAGCAGCAGGATCTTGGCCGCTATCTTGCCGGGCAGCACCAGCAACTCACCGCTTTGGGCAAAAAGCTGATGAACAAGCGCAACCAGCTGGACACTGTTTTCGAGCAGGTCACCATGCTGCTCGTGCAGATTGACGAACGGGCCGAGCAACGAAAGTCGCAGGACCGGTCAGACCAGGAACCAACGCGGAGCAAGACGCTTGCCGCGGTGGCGGGCATCGAAGAAGCCGCTGCCGAGGTCGGCTTCCTGCTGGCGGCATTCGAGCACCGACAATCAAAACAGACCAAACGGCATCTGCTGGAAAAAATCGACCAACTCGAGAATGCGATTACCCGCTATCGCAGTCTGAACCTCGGGCCGGCGCAGCGACAATTCGGAGCTGGTCTGGCAACTTCCTTCGACCAGATCAAGAGCGGAATTGGAGAGCTGCTGGCCGGCGAGCGCGGCATTAACAACATGGTCAGCGAATTCGTACGCCTGCAGAACCACATCGACGATATTTTCGATGACCAGGTGCAAGTGCTGGCCGAACAGGGTTTGACGCAGCCGCAGATAGAGGCAAACAAGGACATCAACCAGGTAAAGCGGGTGCTGCAGTTCCTGATCCCGCTTTATCTGCTGGCCGCCTTGATCGTGGGCGGCTTGCTGAACCTGACGATCATCAGGCCATTGCGGCGCCTGGCATCCGGCACCAAGGCCATTGGCGGGGGCAACCTCGAATACCGCGTCGCCGAGCAGCGCAGGGATGAATTTGGCTACCTCGCCCACCAATTCAACCTGATGGTGGAACGCCTGCAGGAAAGCACGGTATCGCGGGAATCACTGGAAGCCAGTGAGCGGCAACTGCAGCGCACAGTCGCTGAGCTGCGTCAGGAAATAAAGGAACGCCAATTGTCGGAGCGCAAGCGCGAACAATTGAAAACCGAACTCCAGCGCAGCGAGGCCATGGCGGCCATGGGCCGGCTGGTGGCCGGGGTCGCCCACGAAGTGCGCAATCCGCTGTTCGGCATTTCCTCGACACTGGACGCCATGGAGGCGAGCGCCACGGATACCGACCCCGGCAAGCGCTATCGCGAGGTCTTGCGGCGCGAGGCCGAGCGGCTGAATACGCTCATGACCAACCTGCTCGAATACGGCAAGCCCCCGACCAACGAGTTCACCATCAAAAAGCTTGGCGGGATCATTGAGGAAGCGATTGGCAATTGCATGTCAATCGCGGCCGCCGCAGGTGTCACCCTTGTCAACAAAGCGACCGACGACGGCTTGCTGCACATGAACCATGGGCGGCTGCTGCTGGTGTTCGTCAATCTGATCGACAACGCAGTGCGCTACGCGCCAGAGGGCACGGACGTGATCATCGACACACGCAAAAGCATTGATGACAACGGCAAGGCGTGGCTTGAATGCAGCGTCAGCGACGCGGGCGCCGGCTTCGCCTGCGAAGATCTGCCCTACGTCTTCGACCCATTCTTCAGCCGCCGGCACAAGGGAACCGGCCTGGGACTGGCCATCGTCGGGCGCATCGTGGAAGAGCACAACGCCGCCATCGAGGCGCGCAATCGAGCGGCCGGCGGTGCCGTCGTGATCGTGCGCATGCCGCTGGCATGACCATGAATGGCGGACAGCAGCCTGCCAATCGCAGCAATCGGCACCTGGAGGTGCCCACGCGCGCCGGCCGCAAGCCGGCACTTTGTTGACATCACTGGAGAAAGAATGAAATACAAATCGACATGCATGGCCCTTGCCCTGACCGGCATATTGCTGGCGTTGCCCGCTTTGGCCGGACAGCAGGAGCCGGATGCATCGAGCACAGCATCCACAGCGGCAGATCCGGCCCCGGTGCAATTGAGTCGGATGCAGATTCCGGCGACGGACATCGACGGTATGCGTCTTGCGGAGCTGTCCGGACTGGCCTGGGATCAGGACGAACAGCTGCTGTACGCGGTTTCCGACCAGGGAATCGTGTTTCATTTCCGACTTGAGCGAGATGGCACTGCGCTCCAGGCAGTGGAACCGGTTTATGCGGCTGCCCTGACAGATCCCGACGACAACGCTTCGGCGCACAAGAAGTTCAACGCCGAAGGCCTGGCGCTATTGCATGCCGACAACGGCAAGACCGGAGACAGCGTGCTGGTCGTGGCATTGGAAGACAAGCATCATCCAGGCATCCTTCGGGTCAGCCCGGACGGCAAGGTGCTGGGCACAACTGCCGTGCCGGCGCCGCTGGACGATCCCGACAACTATGACAAAGCGAAACGCGGCCTGGAGTCCATGGCTTTGCATCCGCAGTTTGGCCTGCTGACGGCGCCGGAATCGCCGCTGGACAAGTCTGCAACCTTGCACACCCTGTATGCCGAAGGCCGCCACTGGTCGTTTCCCAGATATACAGAGAAGGATAATCGACTCAAGGGATTGGCCGTGCTTGCCGATGGCAGCCTGCTGGTGCTGGAGCGCTCCGAGCTGGGCACGGACAAAGCGCGCACGGCGAGCGTGCGCCTGGTCGATCTCCAGGACTGTGCCGCAGACGATGTCTGCACCACCACAAACCTGGCAGTCCTGCCTGCAGGGCCGGACAATTTTGAGGGCATTGCACAGCTGGGCGCGGACCAGATCCTGCTGGTCAGCGATCAGGGCGGGAAAGATTCCCAAGCCACTGTGTTCGTCCTCATTACATTCACAAGGGGTTAGTCCTGATGCTTTTCCACCATGATTCTCCCAAATTCGATCCAGACGGCACGCGCCGCATCAAGCAAACAGCGGCTTCGATTCTGCTTGCCGTCTGCGTTGTCGCGTTGGCTGGGCATGCCGCAGCGGCCAACCCGCTGACCTTTGAAGATGGCGAGTTCAAGCTGACGCCGACTGCCCGCCTGGACTTGAACCATGCCTGGGCTGATTCGGACACTGAATCGCTCGGCAACCACTATCTCACGCGGCGGGCGGCGCTGGGCCTCGAAGGCCAGTTCACCAACGACTGGGAGTTCGAGATCGGCTACGACTTCACCGGAGAAGGCGAATACAAGGATGTCTACCTGGCTTACGAAGGCTGGGACGTGGGCACCATTACCGTGGGGCAGTTCAAGGTTCCGTACGGCCTTGAGGAGCTGACCAGTTCCAAGAACATCATGATGATCGAGCGGGCGCTGCCCACCGATGCGTTCAATCTTTCCCGGCGCCTGGGCATCGGCTTCAACCACAGCGGCGCGCGCCATACCTTTGCCGCCATGGGCTTCAAGCGCACCATCGACGAGGACGACGGCAAGGGCGTGGGCGCGCGCTACACTTTCGCCGCGATTGATACGGACGCGAACCTGCTGCACCTGGGCGCCTCGTTGGTAACCGAAAAGCAGCCCGAGGACAGGATCAAGTTCAACGCGCGCCCCGAAGCCAAGCCAATCGACGTAAAGCTTGTCAATACGGGGAAGATACGCGATGTCAAGCGGATTAACCGGCTGGGGCTGGAACTTGCCTGGCAGACAGGCCCGTTTACGGTGCAGACGGAATGGATGCGCGCCGCCGTCGATCGCCACTCGCGCCCGGACGTCGCCTTTGATGGCTGGTACGTTGCCGGCAGCTGGATGCTGAATGGCGGCCAGCGGCGCTACAAGTATGGCCGTTTCAAGAGCCCGTCACTCACCCACCCTTTCGCAACGCTTGAGCTGACCACGCGCTACAGCCGCCTGAACCTGAACGATGGCCCCGAGCAAGGCGGCAAACAAGACAACATCAGCGTCGGCATCAACTGGTATATCAGCGAATACGGCCGCGTCATGCTCAATTACATCAGTGTTGACAGCGATCGCCGCGGGGTCTCCGACGATCCCAACATCATTCTCCTGCAAACCCAGTTTTTCCTGTAACTGCCGCATCCGGCCAAATGCTGGCAGCATGGCCGGCCGATCCGGCACCCCTGCCAATGGCATGAAAATGCGACCAGCCTGGCCCAGAATGGGCCAGGCACTTTGGAATCATTGCCATTTCACCCGAAGCTGTTATTGCGCAAAATCATGGCCCGCGCGGGTCGACGAAGGACAGTTTTCACCTGCTGCAGATTAATCGCAGCAGCTATGCCGCGGCTCCCGCAACAACGACGGCAACATGGTTTGCAGCCTGGTGCAAGCATGCCACGGCGCACTGAGCCTGTGGCCGAACGACTTCACAACTTCCTGGCAACGCTTTAAAGTGCATGGGTTAAACCACTCTTGAAGCCAGCGATGATCAGCTTTCGGGGGAGAATAGCTTGTGGTCAGTGTTAACAGCCTCAATGATCTGATTGTTTTTTCAAACAGCCAGGATATCCGAGCCCGGGGCAGCCTGGTCAAGGTATCGCGCTCGACGCTGATCTTCGAAGTCTATAATCCATATTCGATCGTGCAGCTCAGCGAGGTCCTCCACGAGCTGGAAATCCGCAGCAACGATCGCGTCATTTACAAGGGCCGCGCCGTCGTCAGCGGCCTGGTCAACACCGGCTTGATGCTGATCGTTTCAGCCAGCCTGCTAGACAACTGGTCGGAACTCATTGGCCTCGCCGGCGACAGCGAAAGCATTCAGGCCGAGATCAAGGAATTCACCGATGACTGGCAGCGCAATCAACAGATCCGCCCTCAGTACCAGCTTAGTGTTGCCCGTCTGCGGTCATTCTTGACGGCGTTGAATCATTGGTTGGAACATTTGGACTTCAACGAAAGCCACGGCACCAATCACATCGACAACGAGCCTGAAGAGGATATTTTCCCAGACTTGGTTGAACCACTGATGCCGACGCTGCATGGCCTGCTGCAAGAATTCGAAGCGCAGGCGGCCGCGGTCGAGGAAGATGAGGAAATCACGCACATCCAGTATGCACAAGACGATCTGCATCCGCTCCTGATGCGGGCCCCATTCGTCCATCGCGCTTATCACAAACCGCTCGGCTACGCCGGCGATTACGAAATGGTCAACATGATGCTGCGCGACCCAAGAGAAGGCCCGACTATTTATGCACAGCTCATCAATACGCTTTATCTGCAAACCGGGCCAGCGCAGGCACATCGCAATCGCATCGATATTCTAGTCGATTGGCTGTTGCAGCAAGTCACTGAATTTCGCCGAAAAAATCCGGGCGCACGTCCCCGTATTCTGAACATTGGCTGCGGCCCAGCCATAGAACTGCAGCGCATGCTGGGGCGAAGTCGCAGTATCGAATGTTGCGATATCTCGCTGCTTGATTTCAGTCAGGAAACGCTGGATTACACCGAAGAAAAATTGAACGACGTAACCAGAATCAGTGGCATCAAGCCCAGGATAGAATTCATCCATGAGTCGGTACATGGTTTGCTGCGTCAGGCCTCGAAACACGCCGAGCGCGAAGACCCTAAAGGTTACGATATTATTTACTGTGCTGGCCTGTTCGATTACCTTTCCGATCGAGTCTGTTCGCGGCTACTCAATTTGTTCTATCAGTGGTGCAGTGATGATGGCCAGATATTGGTTTCCAATGTCCATTCCAGCAATCCCTCCCGCCACGGCATGGAGCATTTGCTGGAGTGGTACTTGATTTATCGTGACGATACAGGCATGGAAAAGCTTGGTGCGCCTTTTCCGGATCACGATATTTTTGCGGACGAAACCGGGATTAACATCTTTCTTAGAATCTTCAAAACCACTGAATAGTCTTCATGGCAGCCGAAGCAAGTTTCTTAAAGGCATGGACAGAAGAGGATCGCCTGGAACGACTGCGTCTTTCAAAAATCGCATGCCTATGGGCATTGGTGCTTATTCCTGCCGGTGCCAGCCTGGATATACTCGTATATCCTGATTGGTTCGGCCATTTTTTCCTGTTGAGACTGGCCAACGATCTGGTTATCGTCGCTTTATTGGCCTTGCATTTCACTGCAGTTGGTAGCCGCCACATACGCATGCTGACACTCGTATGGCTGGCTACCCCGCAGTTGGTCATTTGCTACATGATTTATCTCACCGGCGGCTTCTCTACCACCTACTATGCTGGTCTCAATCTTGCCATTCTTGCCACGAGCATGGTGCTGCCGGTGACTGTATGTGAGGTATTGATACTTTCCGGATTTACTTTCGGCTTGTATCTGTTCGTCGGCTTCGCGCGCCTGCCCGACGTCATTGATTATAATATTTTGTACAACAATTTATTTTTCATGTTTGTCACCGTATTGATAAGCATAATAGCCGTGTATTTCAACCACAGACGGCGTTTCAGCGAGTTCAAGCTAAACTTCCAATTGAACAGCCACAATCAGGAACTCGCGGAGCTGGATCGGCTGAAATCCGAGTTTTTTGCCAACGTCAGCCACGAGTTTCGCACCCCGCTCACACTGATACTGGCGCCACTCGAGCGGCTGCTGCAGGAATATCGGGATTTGCCCAAAGAAGTCATGCGCCAACTGGACATGATGCGCCAGAACAGCCTGCGCTTGTTGCGTCTGGTCAATGACCTGCTCGACATCATTCGTCTGGAGGAAGGCCAGGCGCTGCTCGAGCGTCGCTATTTGCGGCTCGATACGATGCTCAATGGCCTCGTTGATTCCATGGTGCCATTGGCCGAAGCGCGCAGCATTGCTCTCGAGAACCATCTGGACAAGACGCCAGTCACCGTATTTGCCGATCGCGGCGCGCTGGAAAAAATCTTCCTCAACCTGCTCAGCAATGCGATCAAGTTCACTCATCCGGGTGGGCAGGTCGCGGTTCGCAGCGAGCAGCGTGACACTTCGATCACGATCATCATCGAAGATACGGGTATCGGCATGAGCAGTGACAGCCTCCTGCATGCCTTTGACCGCTTCCGCCAAGCCGACAGCTCCGCCACCCGCAAGTACGGCGGCTCAGGCCTGGGCCTGGCGTTGGTGAAGGAACTCACGGAACGCCACGAGGGCAGCGTGACGATTGCCTCAAAACCCCACGAGGGTACTGTAGTGCGTGTCACCTTGCCGATGCTGACTGCTGCCGCGACAACATCCGACCACGCTACACAGCAATCGGGCAGCGAGATTGCCCCGCAGCGCCG
>DATGUT010000222.1:0-7242 GCA_035301185.1 Salinisphaeraceae bacterium | reverse complement strand
GTTCTGCTCGCTCTCGGTGCGCCGCACGCTGTAGTCAACCAGCGCGATCGGCTGTTGGCGATCGAAGTGCCGGAACAGCAGCGCGCGAATCTGGGCCGCGCTCAGCTCGCCGACGATCTTCTCGCTTTCCCGCTGCACATGCGGCGCCAATGCCAGCATCATCCAGCGCGGCAGGTTGATGCCGTAGTCGCGCTCCAGCAGGAAAGCCATGCCACCCTTGCCGGACTGGCTGTTGACGCGGATCACGGCCTGGTAATCACGGCCGATGTCACGCGGGTCGATCGGCAGGTAAGCCACTTGCCAGGGCTCGTCGTCGCCCTGCTTGCGCAGCGATTTGCGAATCGCGTCCTGATGGCTGCCGGAAAACGCGGTGTACACCAATTCCCCCACCCAGGGATGGCGCGGATGCAGCGCGATGCCGGTGCATTCGTGCACCACCTGGATGATGCGATCCGGCGCGGACAAATCCAGCTGCGGGTCCACGCCCATGCTGTACAGGTTCATGCCCAGCACCACGATGTCCATGTTGCCGGTGCGCTCGCCATTGCCCAGCAGGCAGCCCTCGACGCGCTCGGCGCCGGCCAGCATGGCCAGCTCGGCGGCCGCCTCGGCGCCGCCGCGATCGTTGTGCGTGTGCACCGACACGATCACGGCATTGCGGTTCTTGATGTGCTGACAGAAGTATTCGATCTGATCCGCATGATGATGCGGGCCGCAGTATTCCACCGTATTGGGCAGGTTGAAGATGATCGGATCTTCCACCGTCGGCTGCCAGACATCCATCACCGCCTCGCAGATGGCCACCGCGAAATCCGGCTCGGTGGAGGAAAAGCTCTCCGGCGAGTATTCCAGGCGCCAGTGCACGCCGGGCCGGGCTGCGGCATTTTCCTTGATCCGCCGGGCGCCGCTCACGGCAATGTCGATGATGCCCTGGCGATCCATTTCGAACACGCGCTCGCGCTGGATCGTCGAGGTCGAGTTGTACAGATGGATGATTGCCTTGTCGACGCCTTCCAGTGCTGCGAACGACTTGTCGATCAAGTGATCACGCGACTGGGTGAGCACCGCGATGGTGACATCTTGCGGAATCTGGTCTTCTTCGATCAGCCAGCGCACGAAATCGTAGTCCGGTTGGCTGGCCGACGGGAAGCCGACCATGACTTCCTTGATGCCGACATCGATGATCAGTCGCCATAGCTTCTGCTTTTGTTCGACCGTCATCGGCTCGAGCAGTGCCTGATTGCCGTCGCGCAGATCTTCGCTGACCCAGATCGGCGCGCGCGTGATATCGCGCTCGGGCCAGGTGCGATTGAAACCGGTGACCCGTGGTACCGGCTTGTATTTGCGATGGTCGAATCGAGACATGTTCTGCTCCTGAGTTGAAAATACGCCGGCAATGGCCGACGCAGATAAATGATACGCCGATTGTGGCCGCATATGTTTGCGAACTATAGCGCGATAAAAGCACTTGCAGCTATGATATTCTAGGAAATAATCGCAATATGGAATATTATGCCAACAAAATGAATGACAGCAAAACAAACAAATCCCTGGATCGTTTTGACCGCCAGCTTCTGGAGATCCTGCAGCACGAAGGGCGCATCAGCAATCAGGCGCTGGCGGCGCGGGTCAACCTGTCGCCGTCGCCGTGCCTGCGTCGGGTGCGCGCCCTAGAGGCGGCCGGCCTGATCACCGGCTATCGCGCCACGGTCGATGACAAGAAGCTTGGCTATGGCATCCACGTCGTGCTCATGATTCGCATGGATGAGCACACGCCGGAACGCTTTGCCGAATTCGAGCAGCAAATCGAGAAACTGCCGGAAGTGCAGGAATGCCTGCTGATCACCGGCCAGGAGGCCGAATACCTGTTGCGCATCTCCGCCATCGACATCGACGACTACCAGCGCCTGCTGCTGCAGCACATCACCCGCATCCCCGGCGTCTCCGGGGTGCATTCCAGCTTCGTGCTGCGCCACGTGCTCAAGGATCGCGTGCTGGAACCGCGTTTCGACTGACTTCGGCAGGATGTGCCGGCACGAGCCAGACCGCGGCGCCCCGACCTTGTGCGACTAAAGTCGGGCTTGCAAGCAGCATCCATAATAACGAATAGTTATGGCCAGATTTCATTCCTGCACACTCGGATGATGACAGCTGCGCCGCCTGCCAGCTGCTGCTGGGTCTGCGTGCATTCAATGAGGAGACAATGCCAGAACAGAAGGCCGCCGCGAGCCCAGGCAGCGGCTCGCCAGCCGCGCCCAACAACGACGACCTGCTGACGGTGGACCAGATCAGTCTGTCCTTTGGCGGCGTCCAGGCACTGCGCGAGGTGAGCATGACCGTGCGCCGGCACGACATCGCCTCCATCATCGGCCCCAATGGCGCCGGCAAGACCTCGCTGGTCAACTCGATCTCGGGGCGTTACCACCCGCAACAAGGCGACATCCGCTTCCAGGGCCAGAGCATCATCAAGTTCAAGCCCAACAAGCGCTGCGAGCTGGGCCTCGGCCGCACGTTCCAGAACCTGGCGCTGTTCAACCACATGTCGGTGCTGGACAACATTCTGGTCGGGCGCCACCACCTGCTGCGCAACAACTTCATCACCGGCTCCATTTACTGGCTCACCGGCGCGCGCCGGGAGGAGCTGGCGCATCGGCGCGCGGTCGAGGATATCATCGATTTTCTCGAGATCACGCATATCCGCAATGCCGTGGCCGGCACGCTTTCCTATGGCCTGCGCAAGCGCGTCGAGCTGGCCCGCGCCGTGGCGCTGGAGCCGAGCCTGCTGCTGCTCGACGAGCCGATGGCGGGCATGAATCAGGAAGAAAAGGAAGACATGGCCCGCTATGTCACGGACCTGAACCGGGAATGGGACATGACCATACTCATGATCGAGCACGACATGGGCGTGGTGGTCGACATCTCCGATTACATTACGGTGCTCGATTTCGGCCAGTGCATTGCCGCCGGCGCGCCCGCAGAGGTGATGGCAAATGCGCGCGTGCGCGAAGCCTATCTCGGCGAACCGGCTGCCGCGGACGAGGCCGCGCCGGCCCCAGCAGCGGTGGCCCAATGAAGATGATGCACGAACTGCCGGACATCACCCGCCACGATACGTTTCCCAAGCTGCTGGCCTACAACGCCCAGCACTGGCCCGAAGAGATTGCGCTGCGGGAAAAGGAATACGGCATCTGGCAGGAATACAGCTGGCGCGATTATGCCGACGCGGTGGAAAGCTTTGCCTTGGGCATGGCGGCGCTCGGCCTGCAGCGTGGCGATGTGGTCGGCATCATCGGCGACAACCGTCCCGAATGGGTGCAGTGCGAAATCGCCAGCCACGCCGTCGGTGCCATGAGCCTGGGCATTTACCAGGATTCGCTGGTCGAGGAAGTGGCCTACCTGCTCAATTACGCCCAGGTGCGCATCCTCATGTGCGAGGACGAGGAACAGGCCGACAAGGCGCTCGAACTGGCCGATGCCTGCGCCAGCGTCGAATACGTGATCTATCACGACCCGCGCGGCATGCGCAAATACGCTGATGCGCGCCTGATCAGCCAGCAGGCGCTGTTCGACAAGGCCGCCGCGCTGCGGCGCGCACAGCCGGAGCGCTACCAGGCCATGGTAGACGCCGGCAAGGGCACGGACGTGGCCATGCTGATCACGACGTCGGGCACCACCTCGAAACCCAAGCTGTCGATGACCCAGGCGGGGCCGTTTCTGGATCATTGCCTGTCGTATTTGCGCGCCGATCCGAAATACGCCAACGACAACTATGTTTCCGTGCTGCCCCTGCCCTGGGTCATGGAACAGGTGTATGCGCTGGCCCAGGCGCTGCTCACCCGCATGACGGTCAATTTCGTCGAAGAGCCGGAAACCATGATGGCGGATCTGCGCGAAGTCGGGCCCAGCTTCGTGCTGCTGGCGCCACGCGTCTGGGAGAGCCTGGCCGCGGACGTCAAGGCGCGCATGATGGACGCCTCGCGCATCAAGCAGGCCCTGTTCGGCCTCGGCATGAAAATCGGCATGGGCCGCATGGAGCGCGATGGCCAGCCGTCAAGGCTGGCCGCATTGCTGTTGTTTCGCGCACTCAAGGACCGGCTCGGTTTCAGCCACCTGCGCTCGGCGGCCACCGGCGGCGCGGCGCTCGGCCCGGATACGTTCAAGTTCTTCCTGGCCATGGGCGTGCCGCTGCGCCAGCTGTACGGGCAGACGGAACTCGGCGGCGCCTATACCGTGCACCAGGCCGGCGACATCGATTTCGATACCGTCGGCGTGCCATTCGACAACACCGACATCCGCATTGACCAGCCGGACGAAAACGGCGTCGGCGAGGTCGTGGCGCGCAACAGCGGCATGTTCGCCGGTTTCTACAAAAACGAAGAGGCCACCGCCGAGGACGTCGTCGATGGCTGGATGTACACCGGCGACGCCGGCTATATCAAATCCGACAACGGCCATTTGGTGGTCATCGACCGCATCAAGGACCTGGCGACGACCCAGGGCGGCGACCGCTTCTCGCCCATGTACATCGAGAACAAGCTGAAATTCTCGCCGTTCATCGCCGAGGCCGTGATCCTCGGCCACGAGCGGCCCTATCTGGCGGCCATGGTGTGCATTCGCTACGGCATCGTCGCCAAATGGGCCGAGCAGCGCGGCATTGCCTTTACCAACTACACCAATCTGTCGGCCCAGCCGCGCATCTACGAGCTGATCCAGCAAGAGGTGGAAAAAGTGAACGCGACCCTGCCGGAGTGGCAGCGCGTGCGCAAGTTCCTGCTGCTGTACAAGGAGCTCGATCCCGACGACGGCGAGCTGACGCGCACGCGCAAAGTGCGCCGCTCGGTGGTGCAGGACAAATACAGCGACATCATCGCGGCCATTTATTCCACGGCGGAATCGGTGCACGTGGATACGGTCATCACCTTCCAGGACGGCACCCAATCGCCGATACGCACCGATCTGCGGGTGGTGGATCTGGCCCCTGAGACGGATTCCAAGGCCGCCTAGCCGGAGGACATGCACATGGACTGGCATTTGCTGCTGCTGTTTCTGGTCAACGGGGTGATCGTCGGCACGTTGTATGGCGTGGTCGCGATGTGCTTCGTGCTGATCTACAAATCCACCCAGATCGTGAACTTCGCCCAGGGCCAATTCCTGCTGGTCGGCGCCTGGATCTGCTGGGCGATCATGGTCCAGTTCGGCCTGCCGTTTTGGATCGGGTTTCCAATCACGCTCGTGTTCATGTTCATTTTCGGCGTGCTGCTGCAGGTGGTGTTGCTGCGCCCGATGATCGGCGAGCCGATCATCTCGGTCATCATGATGACCATTGGCCTGTCGATCGTGCTCGAGGCCCTGATGAGCTGGATTTTCGGCTCCAAGGTCAAGCCGTTTCCGCCCATCTTCGAAACCAGCACCGTCAGCGTGCTCGGCCTGAGTGTGCAGTCGGCTTACCTGATGAGCTTCGTCATCTCGATTTTGATCATGCTGGGCTTCTTTTGGTTCTTCAAATACTCGCGCATGGGCCTGGCGATGCGCGCCACGGCGTTTGACCAACAGGTGGCACAAAGCCTCGGCATTTCCGTGCGCCAGGTGTTCGCGCTGTCCTGGGCCATCTCGGCCATGGTGTCAGCGCTCGCCGGCGTGGTCATCGGCGTGGTCAACGGCGTCTCCTCGGCACTCGCGTTCTACGGCATCAAGGTGTTTCCGGCGGTCATCATCGGCGGCCTGGATTCCATCGGCGGCGGCATCGTCGGCGGCCTGGCCGTCGGCATTCTCGAGAACCTGGGCGCCTTTGCCGACAACTACCTGCACTGGGGCAGCCTGACCCAGGTGGTGCCGTTTTATGCCCTCATCGTCGTGCTCATGATCAAGCCCTACGGCCTGTTCGGCACCAAAGACATCGAGCGGATCTGACTTCGGAGAACAGACATGCCTTTAGGCGCCGACAGCATGCGGTGCGGCGGCTACCGCACCACCTACAATGCAGACACGACCATTTTCCCGACCCCGATGGCGCGCAACTTTGCCATTGGCGGGCTGATCCTGCTGCTGCTGTGTCCGCTGGTGCTCAGCCCGTACCAGCTCAGCCTGCTGATCCAGATCGGCTATTACGGCGTCGCCGCGCTGGGGCTGAACATCCTCATGGGCTTCTCGGGCCAGATTTCGCTCAGCCACGGCGCCCTGTTTGGGGTCGGCGCGTTTTCCTCGGCCTGGCTCAATGCCACGTTCGGCATTCCCGTGCTGCTGTGCATTCCGCTGGCGGGCCTGATGACCACGGCAGTGGGCCTGGTCGTGGGCATTCCATCCGGCCGGCTCAAGGGCCTGTACCTGGCCATCGCGACGTTGGCGGCGCAGTTCATCATCGTCGATCTGTTCAATCGCTTCGACTGGTTTACCGGCGGCTCGGCCGGGGTGATGGCGGCCTCGGCCGAGCTGTTCGGCTTCAGCTTCTATGGCGACGAGCGCTATTTCTATCTTGTCCTGTTTTTCCTCGTGACCGGGCTGCTGCTGACCAGCAATCTGCTGCGCTCGCGCGACGGTCGCGCCTTCATCGCCCTGCGCGACCATTACCTGTCCGCCGAGATCATGGGCATCAACCTGAATCGCTACCGCATCCTGGCGTTTGCGCTGTCCTCGTTTTATGCCGGCGTCGGCGGCGCCCTGTTCGCGCATTACCTGGGCTATGTCACCTCCACCAGTTTCGATTTGATGCTGTCGATCCAGTTCCTGGGCATGATCATCATCGGCGGCGTCGGCTCGATCATGGGCACCATGATGGGCGTGGTGTTCATGGTGTTGCTGCCGCAGGTGATGGAATATGCCGCCGGCTCCATCGATGCCATCATGCCGGGCTTCAGCCATGGCCTGGTTTATCTCAAGGAAATCGCCATCGGCATGGCGATCGTGCTGTTCCTGATTTTCGAGCCGGATGGGCTGGCCTATCGTTGGAAGCAGATCAAGGCCTATTGGAAGCTGTATCCCTTTTCCTATTGATGCTGCCCGTCAAGTTTTCCGTTAACCCGTTCACCAACAGCGCCGGCAATGGCCGGCGCCCAACAAATGCGCAATTGCGCGAGGAGAGACCCATGAAAACACGCATATTCGGCGCTGCTGCAGCCACGCTGCTGGCCATGGCCACGGCGGCAACCGCAGCCGACGACGGCATCCCGGTCGGCGGCATGCTCACCTTTACCGGACCCACCTCCGATGTGGGCGAGCCCTACGGCCAGGCCATTCAGGACTCGG
>DATGUT010000221.1:0-3812 GCA_035301185.1 Salinisphaeraceae bacterium | reverse complement strand
GACTGCAGGGCCATTGAAACTCAATCCCCCGGAGGTACAAAGACCAACCCCGCCAACCCCGCTGATAGCGTGGCAGCAGCCAGTCCGACAAGGCCTGTCTGTTCATTTGCTACATGGCATTACCCTCGTATGGTTGAAATGACATTTGTTGCTGCAAGCAGCGATAAATATGTAGCAACTTTCATGCCATTTAGGCAGGCTGTTGCTGTGTGATGATTTTAATTTAATGGGCGCTGCTAAGCCGAGTAGATATGTAATATTTCTCGACGCATTTGCAGCCTTCCATGCGGCGGAGTAATGCACTATATATCCGCAATCCCTTGTAATATCTAGATTAAAACAGATCAAAACAGTGAATTATGGTATTTTGCTTAGCATAAGCTTTGCTGACACATGGCAGCTGTTGCTGCTGCGATAAAATGATGTTTATGCTGTTGTGCATGCTGGTGAACAGCATGGCAATACCGGTCTCAGCGGCGGCAATGAACGTTGTCGTCGCGCTGTGATCCGCTGAGTTGGATCACGGTCATGGCGCCATTGTGGGCCATCGTATCGAGGTTGCCGCAGAAACCGGAAGAAAGTGCCTGCAGCCATTACCGACCATGACCGGGCTACATCCGCACTTTTTCACTGGCGGTTGTCAGCGTGCCGCTACCGGGACCAGTTCAATCTCGGCACTTGGTAGAGGGTTTGTTTGCATGGGCACCATTACCGCGGGCGCCGGCGCGGAATTGTGCTCACCGCCTTTGCGGTCGAATGATGAGGCCGTCGCCGCGCGTGCTTAGAACTGGAATGGTACGCGCAGGGTGACAGCCACGTCCGGTGTATCGCGAGTCAGGCCGGCGCCAATGGTCAGGTTGAGACTGGTGCTGGGCGAAAAGCGATAGGCATAGCCGAGCAACAGCTGGCTTAATTGAGCCGAGGTCGCGCTGGCTGGCGCTTCACCACCAAAACGGGTCTTGCCGATATACGTGTGCTTGTAGGCCACGCTGAACGACGAGCGCTCGTTCAGCGCCAGGCCCATGCCGAAATTGAGCTGAACGGAATCGCCCGGATCCACCGTGCCGACGTAGCGATCACCGAGCGATTGGTCGTGACGCTTGAAGCGCCACAGGTAATTGACACCGGCGAACAGAACCGCCGGGTCGGATGGATAAATGATCTGCAGACCCGGCTCTATGCCATAGAAGCCTGAGCCGGTGGGCAACTCGGTGGGCAGAGACAAGCCGGGCGGCGGCGCGGTTTCAGTCGCATAACTGACATCGAAAGGCCCGCGACCAGTCGGGAAAATGCCGCGCAGACTGCCGATGAAATAGGGAAAGTCCGGGCCGCCCTGGTTGAACTGGTAGCGCAGGCCGAGTTCGACATCGCCGATGTGGTGCCCGCTGACATTGAACACTTGATCGCGATCGGCATCCGTATTCAAGGGCCGCATGATGGTGTCGTCATGGCGGTACACATACGGCACCTTGACATCGATTTCCAGCCGATTGGTGATGCCGTAGCGAACGGCCAGGGCACCGATAGCGGTGGTGCTCTTGACTTCCCGCACGTCGATCAGGCCAACGACAATGGCCGGCAGAACCGTGAAGCCGATCAGGGCAATCCGGTTGTTGGACGAGTAATTGTATTGCAGCGACGGCTCCAGCACGAAGTGCCCGGCCGGAGTCAGCACGCCGGGCTGTTCGAGCACCGGCGCCACCTGTGCCGCCTGCTCCTGTTGTGGATCAGGTGGTGCCTGGCCCACCTGTTGCTGCGGCGCGGCCTCGGTTTGCCCTGCCTGCGTTGGCGGCGGTGGCGTTTGTGTCTGGATCTGCAATTGCTGCAGTTGCCGACGAGTTTGTTCGAGCGCCTCGCGCTGGGCCTCCAGTGTCTGCTGTTGCTGCTCCAGCTGCTGCTGCAACTGCGTCAGCGGGTCTTCTTGTTGCGCCTGCACGGCACATGTTGCCAGCAGCAATCCAAGAAAGCCGACTCCTGCCAAAATTCGTCTGTTCCGCATTGCCCCTCCCTGACCTGTCCGGCTTGTATGCTACCGTGACAGACTGCTGGCCGCCAGGGCATCACGCAACGAACTCTGCATTGACAGCGATTGCGCGGCCTGGCGGCTGGTTACTGTCACATTATATATGTTCAGGTTGCCGATGGTCTGGTTGTCGAGGCTGTTCTGGATGACCGTGCCGAGGACGTCGCTCGGCAGGGCGTCGCGCAGCGCAGAATCAACCAGATTGCCTGCTCCGTTCTGGATGACATGCACGCCATCTTTCGAGGTTGGGTTCAGCGTGGTTATCGCTGCCAGTTCCCCGTTGATGAACGACAATCG
Source organism: Salinisphaeraceae bacterium (assembly GCA_035301185.1). Taxonomy (GTDB): domain Bacteria; phylum Pseudomonadota; class Gammaproteobacteria; order Nevskiales; family Salinisphaeraceae; genus DATGUT01. The sequence goes on along the minus strand of DATGUT010000221.1, from coordinate 1,492 downwards.
TTCGATGCTGAACGACAGTCGCACCCGGTCGCTGCCGCTGCCGATGGCAAAGCCGCCGCGAAGTTGCGCCAAGCGAGCATCGCTGACCGGTGGCGCGCCGGCAAACTCGGCCGCGGGCGTCGGCAGCGCCATGCTTGCCAGAGCCAAGCCGGTCAGCAGTGCCGCCAGCGCGGTGATGAATCTGTACTGTTGCAACATGATGCTAGTCCTCCGGGTGCCCTGCATCAGGCACGGCCGTTAAAAGTCACCCACGCCGGAGCGCAGCACCGTGGCCGCCGCCAGGCTCTGATGCATGGAGGCCACTCCAAGCGGTGCCAGCGGGCGGGTTGACCAATCCGACTGGCCATTGAAAACCGCGCGTTCGCGCGCGCTGGTAATGACGAACACGATCGGGTTGCTCATCAGTTCGTGGAAGCGTTCCAGCGACATGGAGCGGGCACCCCGGGAGGGATCGCCAAACAGCACGCGGTTTTCGTGCACACCCTTGATCACCACGAAATGATTGTAGCCGTGGTCGTTGATCAGCACGATCGCGGGCACATGCGTTTCGCGCAGCTTGTCCAACGAAATCTCGTAGCCGTTGGCTGCATAGCCGCGCGCTTCCATATAGTGCTTGATGTCGAGCAGTGAAAATCCTTCACGGCGAATCTTCGCCTGATCCCCGTTTTCCCACATGGTTCGGAACACGGTCTGCTCGGTCACCGGGTCGTGGTAATGGAAACTGAGCAGGGTCGCCACCGACGCGGAGCCGCAGCTGAAATCATACTGCTGCTCGATGGTGCGGCTGAAGCGGCGCCCCTTGAGGCTTTGCACCTGCGCAACTGTGGTGCCGCCGAAGCTGCCAGGCAGCCATACCGAATCCGCCTGTACGGCCGCTGGCAGCAGCACCAGCAGCGGCGCACACAGCAGCACCAGGGCCAGCTCGATGGCTGGCCTATTGCACCGAAACGTTGAGAATGGTCGCATTCTGGATAATGACGTTGTTGCCGGAATTCTGGATTACGGTTGGGATGCCGCTGGTGCCGGCAAAGGCATGGCCACTCACTTGATTGCTGCCGGTCAGATTGTAGGCGGCAAGATTATCGGCCAGGTGAGCATCCAGATATTGCGTATTGAAGGTAACAGCCTGGCCGCCACGATGCTGGGCCAATTCGGCATCGGGCACTGGCTGGCCGAAATCCGCGGCAGCCGGCGGCGTGGCGGAAGCACTCAGCGCCGGCGTGGCGAGCAGGATCACTGCGAGCAGGCGCGTTAGAGAATTTAACAGCTTGAAAACCATGGTTCCATCTCCAGCCGTTGAGAATCCGGGCGCGATCTCGCAGCGCGCCCGGACAAGGGTTCAGCGGATTAGTGGAAAGCCGTATTGGCCTGCACTGTCACGCCCTGCTGGATCAGGGAGTTGGCGCCGCTGTTCTGGCTCACCGAGATGATGCCGGCGTTGCTGGACATGCCGCCGCCAATGGAGTTGGAGGCGTCATAGGTGCCAGCACTG
>DATGUT010000220.1:0-5004 GCA_035301185.1 Salinisphaeraceae bacterium | reverse complement strand
ATGCCGGTGATGCAGGCGAGCTACAGCCGGCGCCCCGTTGCCGAAGACAAAGCCATTGCAGCGGCGCTGGAGTCGATGCGCGCCGCGTACCGCCCGCTGCTTTTGATCGGCGCCGGCGCCAATCGCAAGATGACGCGCCGGATGCTGTCCGAGTTTGTGCTCAAGCTCGGCATTCCGGTCGTGACCACGCAAATGGGCAAGGGCGTGGCGGACGAACGCTCGGACTATGTCATCGGCAACACGGCGCTGTCGGACGGCGATTTCGTCCACCGCGCCATCGACAAGGCTGATCTGATCATCAACGTTGGCCACGACACGGTGGAAAAGCCGCCGTTTTTCATGCACGCGGGCGGCGCCGAAGTCATCCACATCAATTTCAGCGCGGCCGAAGTGGACCCGATTTATTTCCCGCAAATCGAGGTCATCGGCGATATTGCCAACACCCTGTGGCGCCTGCGCGAGGCGCTGGAGCCGCAGGCGCACTGGAACTTCGAGGCCTTCCATGCCATCCGTAAGGCATTGGATGCACACATCCGCGAGTTGGAGGCCGACGAGCGCTTTCCCATGCTGCCACAACGCCTGGTCATGGAGGTGCGCGAGGTCATGCGCGGCGAGGACATCATCGCCCTCGACAACGGCATGTACAAGATCTGGTTTGCGCGCAACTATCCGGCCTTTCACCCCAATTCCGTGCTGCTCGACAATGCCCTGGCATCCATGGGCGCGGGCCTGTCCTCGGCCATGGCGGCGCGCATGGTGCACCCGGATCGGCGCGTGCTCGCCGTGTGCGGCGACGGCGGCTTCATGATGAATTCGCAGGAGCTGGAAACCGCGATGCGCCTCGAGCTCGACCTGGTGGTGCTGCTGCTCAACGACAATGCCTACGGCATGATCAAGTGGAAGCAGCAGGAGCTGGAATTCGACAATTACGGGCTGGATTACGGCAATCCGGATTTCGTCGCCCATGCCGAATCCTACGGCGTCCATGGTCATCGCCTGGGTGCTGCCGGCGAGCTGCCACCACTCTTGGAAAAATGCTTTCAGCAGGGCGGCATCCACCTGATCGAGGTGCCCATGGATTACAGTGAGAACAACCGCATCCTCGATCGCGACATCCAGGCATTGAGCCGTAGTATCTAGGGTGTTTTATCCAGTACCTTTAAGCCGAAGATTGGCAACAATTCTGAATCAGGAGAAGGCCCATGCAACTCGATGCCAATTCAAGCGCCGTAATCAAGTGGCGCTTTCGGTTTGGGCGCCGCGGCGGCGCATCGACTCGCCGCTGCCGAAGCCTGTGTCGCGCTGTTTGTTGTCAACGTGCAGCAGGGCAAAGTGCTTGCTGGCGAACTGGTCGGCGCCATTCGCATGGTGCCCCGTTGACAGGTAATCCAAGGCAAATCCATGTTTGAACCCGATTATCTCTTTTCTGCTCATCCCCAGCCTGCGGAGCGGCGCCAGGTCGCCGATGGTGTCTACTGGCTGCATTTCCCGATGCCGCTGGCGCTCGATCACATCAATCTGTGGCTGCTCGACGATGGCGATGCCTGGGTGCTGGTGGATGCGGGCCTGGCCACGGCGGAGCTGCGCGCGCTCTGGGACAACGTGATTGACAACGCGCTCGACGGCAAGCCCATCCGGCGCATCATCCTCACGCATTTCCATCCGGATCACGTTGGCCTCGCTGACTGGTTGGCGCGCCGTTTCAATGCCGAAGTCTGCATGACGCGCACGGAGTGGGCCACCACGCGCATGGTTTATCAGCGCAGTGACGCCGAGGCCGATGCCTCCTTCCGCGATTTTCTTGGCGCCCATGGATTGCAGAGTGCCGCCCTGGACAGCGCCGCCGGTGGTGGCAATGCGTATCGGCGCATGGTGTTTGCATTGCCGCCCGAGCCGCACCTGATCGAGGCCGGCAGCCGGCTGCTGATTGGCGGGCGCGAATGGCGGGTGCATATCGGCCGCGGCCATGCCCCGGAGCATGCCTGCCTGTATCGCAGCGACGATCACGTGCTGATCGCCGGCGATCAGATACTGCCGCGCATCTCGAGCAATCTGTCGGTGACCCCGCATGAACCGGATGCGGATCCGGTGTGCGCATTCGTCCAATCCTTGCAAGCGCTCAAGCAGGCGCTGCCGGCCGATACGTTGGTGCTGCCCGGCCACGGCTTGCCGTTCAGGGGCCTGCGCGAGCGCGTGGATGATCTGGTGCAACACCATCGCCAGCAGTTGAATGCTGCCGAGCAGGCGTGCCGTGCCGAAGCGCGAACCGCTTTTCACTTGCTGCCGGTATTGTTTGAGCGTGAACTGCAAGGCCCACAGATCTTTTTTGCCATGGGCGAAGCCATTGCCCATCTGAATTGCCTGCATGCGCAAGGGCGGGTCCGGCGCGACCTGCAGGACGGCATGTGGCTGTTTCAATAACGCGAATCAAATCATGCCCCCAGCTGAGCGCTTTTTCGATAAGCTTGGTTCAAACAGACGCCCACCCTGACCAGTAGGAACGACATGTCTGCCACACGCTTGGAATCGCTGCTGTCTAATCACGAATTGCAGCCGCTGCTGCCCGTTGTCTACATCGCCTGGGCGGATGGCAAACTCAAGCAATCCCAGGCCACCCGCATTCGCGAACTCGCTGGCGTCCTGCCCGCATTTGGCCAGGCCGCGCAGGAGACACTTGCCGCCTGGCTGCGACCTGATCAGCCACCGTCGGCGACCGAACTGGCGCGCCTGCGCCGCTGCATCCACGATCATGCCCAGCAGCGGCAGCATTCGCTGGCCGGCATGGCCGCGGCCATGCAGCCGGATATTTCCACTGCCGTCAGCGATGCCGTGACGGCTTATGAGCAGGAACAGGAGCTCAATCCCGCTGGATTGTCCGCGGCGTTGTTTAGCGGCGGCGAACCCGTGCGCCAGGATTTCGACGAACCGCAGCCGAGCTTCGCGCCATCCGAGTTGCAGGCCGTGCTGGAAGGGGCCTACGCGAGCGAGTGGCAATGGGTGCGCGAGACGCTGGCCGACGATGTGTTCACCTACGCCGATGACGAAACCAGCGAGGCGCAACGCGCCCGCGTGCTGGATTGGCTGCGGCATTTGATTGCTGCCGGCATGGGCTTTTACCCCATGCCCGAGGCCGTGGGTGGCCAGGCCAACATGCCGGGTTTCATCCACCTGTTTATGGCGCTGGCCATGTTCGACCTGAGCCTGGTGGTGAAGTTCGGTGTCCAGTTCGGCCTGTTCGGCGGCAGCATCATGATGCTCGGCAGCGAAGCGCAGCAACAGGAATATCTGGCTGACATTGCCGCCGGCCGGCACCTGGGCGGCTTTGCCATGACCGAATCCGGACATGGCTCCAACGTGCAGGCGCTGGAGACCACGGCCACCTACGACAGCGAGACAGAGGAATTCATCATCCACACGCCGACTCTGTCGGCGCGCAAGGAATGGATCGGCAATGCCGCCCGCGACGGCCGCACCGTCACCGTGTTCGCCCAGTTGTCGACCGGCGGCGATGACTATGGCGTGCACGCCTTCGTCGTGCCCATCCGCAACACGGACGGCACGCCGGCCGCAGGGGTGCGCATCGAGGACTGCGGCCATAAGATGGGCCTCAATGGCGTCGACAATGGCCGGCTGTATTTTGATCAGGTGCGCGTGCCGCGCGAAAACCTGCTCGCGCGCTACGCCCAGGTCGCGGCCGGCGGCAGCTATGACAGCCCCATTGCCAGCGACGACAAGCGTTTCTTCACCATGCTGGGCACTTTGGTCAGCGGTCGCATCAGCGTCGCCGGCGCCTCGGTGACGGCGGCCAAAAAGGCCCTGGCCATCGCCATTCGCTACGGCGCGCTGCGGCGCCAGTTCGGCGGCGACGGCGGCGAGCAGAAGATCCTCGATTACATCAGCCACCAGACGCGCCTGTTCCCCGCGCTGGCGCACAGCTACGCTCTGCATTTCGCCGTTGCTGATCTGATCGAACGCTTCAAGCATCGCACCGATGACAGCACGCGCGAAGTCGAGACCCTGGCCGCCGGGCTCAAGGCCATGGCCTCCTGGCACGCCATCGACGCCGTTCAGCAGGCGCGCGAATGCTGCGGTGGTCTCGGCTTTCTTTCTGCCAACCAGATTGCCAACCTGCGGCGCGACATCGACGTGTTCGCCACCTTCGAAGGCGACAATATCGTATTGCTGAACCTGCTGGCCAAGAACCGGCTGGCCGGCTACGCGAAAAATTTCGAACAGAGCCTGGTCGTCACCGTCATGCAGGAACTCAGCACCTATGCGCGCACCGAGCTGATCGAAACCAATCCCGTCATGGCGCGCAAGACCGACGAGGCGCATTTGCGCGCTGCGGAATTCCACCTCGGCCTGCTTGAGCTGCGCGCCCACAATCTGCTCGTGACTGCCGCCCGGCGCATGCGCAAGCGCATCGACCAGGGCATGGAACCCTTCGCTGCCTTCAGCCAGATCCAGGATCACATGTTGGCCTACGCTCAGGCGGAAATGGACCGCCACGTGGCCGCGTGCTTCGATGACGCCATTGCCGGCATGGATGCGGGCCTCGCGCGCGCCGCGCTGGAACGCCTGCGCCAGCTCGCCGCCATCGACAGCATTTATCAAAGCTCGGCCTGGTATCTCTACAACGGCTATTATCATCCCACCAAGCATCGCGCCCTGCGCAAGCTGCGGCTCAAGTTGATGGCCGAAATCCGCCCGGATGCGCTCGCCTATACCGCTGCGTTCGCCATTCCCGATCGTTGTCTGACCGCGCCCATCGCCTATGAGGACTATATCGGCCGCAACTCGCCGTAGGCGCACTCGTGTCAACGACATGCTCGGCAACAGGGGATTTTTAAGTCTATGCCGATACGCAGACTCGGTGTTGCCACACAAGGTATCTTGATTATGTATGAGACTCAGCCACCTACTCTGAGCTCTGTCATTTCGACTGGAGGGAACCTGCGACCGGAATGGAGAAATCTCTTTTCATCAGTCGTTTATATCGAGATT
>DATGUT010000219.1:0-2387 GCA_035301185.1 Salinisphaeraceae bacterium | reverse complement strand
CGTCGAAAATGGAATGGCTGGCGTACTTGTCGTAGAAATCGGCGATGCCGGCATGGTCACGGCCGATCAAGGCGTGGGTGCAGCCATAGTTTTTCATGATCAGGGCATGCAGCACGGCCTCGCGCGGGCCGGCAAAAATATAGGTTACCCGCAGCGGCGCCATCATGGCCCGTTCCTTGGGATAATACGTGTCCATCACGCTCTGGTAGGCCATCATGCGATATTCATGGCGCACATACTCGCGCTTGGCCATTTCCACCAGTGGCTGCACGAATACGGCATCCACTTCTTCCAGGGCATTGCGGTGGATGTATTCGTGGCCGCGATGCAGCGGGTTGGCGCCGGTGATGAAGCCGGCGACGGAGTTGAACTTCTTTTCTTCGTAGAACAGCCGCCACGTATCCTTGGGTTCCATGCGCAACCTTTCGAAAGGCCCCCAGTCGGCGCGCTGCAACAGCGTCAGCGGCCCGCCCAGAGAGGTGTCGCCCATGCGCTGGAAGATGGAGTCCACCCCCGGGTGGCTGCGATCGGTGGTGCCGAATAAATGCTCGGCGCGATGCGCCTTGTCGTAGGGGAACTTGTCTTTGACTGTCAGAATCGCCACCGGCTCGTTGCGATGGTCCGTCAGCGCCACTTCATCACCCAGCGACAGCCCGGCGATGATCTCGCTGTTCACCCGCCCCGTGGGCGCGAAACTAAGCGGAATCGGCCAGACGATGCCATTATCCAGACGGCCTTTTTCCAGCACCGACAGGTAATCATCTTCGGTCATGAAACCGGTGTTGGGCGACAGTACACCCGTGGCGATCATCTCCACGGTGATGACTGCCTGCAGGTCAATGCGAATGGCCGGCAGTTCGCGTGCCCGGGCAATGGCTGAGGCACGTTCGGCCTCGGGCAGCACCTGATTGACCAGCTTGCCGCCGTGGGGCTGCTGGGGGTAAGCATCAAACTGCACAAACTGCTTGGGGTTGATAGTCAATTTATCCTCCGAATGCAAAGCCTGGAATTTGTTTTTCTGCTCGGTTCAAGGTGACCAGCCCAGAATAAATTCCATTTTAGTGAAACGCATATGCCCTCTGTTGGCATATCCCGTTGTTGACCAGATCTACTGTCACGGTCAGCAGCAGTATAGCTAAAGATGGACTTCTGGATATTCGGCCCGGCATGAACAGGGGCGGCTGGGTTGGGTCTGGGGTTTGCGCGGGCAGCAGATACGCCATCCTCCGTACCTGCCCGCGATGCATCCCGCTTCGTCTCATACAGGTAATTACTGGTCTTAATTAGACCAGTGCAGTGCTCGCTTTGCGGCTAAATTACTGGCTCACGCATGGCGCAGCATGTTCTGCTGCTTGCCATGTTTCCTTTTGCCAACAATCAGTGCACGGAGTGCTGCCATGAGCGCAATTCTGGATTATCCAGCGCCTGCGAGTGAGAACAATCTGTCCATCAGCCAGCTTGTGGCTGCCCGCAAACCGGGGCACATGCTGCCGGCCGATCTTTACCTGCGCCCGGACGTATTCGCGGCCGATGTCGATATTTGTTTTCGACGCGAATGGCTGTTTGTCGGCGTGGCTGCGGATGTGCCGGAGCCCGGTGATGCATTTACCGTGGAAATTGCCAACAGCTCGGTGATCATCATCCGCGGCGACGACGAGATCATCCGCGCCTTTCACAATGTCTGCCGACATCGGGCGTCGCGCCTGCTGGAGCCGGGCTTTACCAGCGTCGCCAAGCTGGTTTGCCCGTATCACCAATGGACTTACGAGCTGACCGGCGAGCTGCTGTTCGCCAAGAACATGGGCAAGGACTTCAACTGCAAGAACCATGGCCTGTTTCCGGTACACCTGCGCGACATCGGCGGCCTGCTGTTTGTCTGCCTGGCCAATGAAGCGCCAGCCGGCATTGACGAGTTGGCGCAGGTCATGGCGCCGCGGTTGGCGCCATACGATCTCGGCAACGCGAAGGTTGCACACGAAGAGTCGATCATCGAGGAGTGCAACTGGAAGCTGACCATAGAAAACAATCGGGAATGCTATCACTGCGCCGTCGGCCATCCGGAGCTGACGCGCTCGTATCCCGTCGCGGCACTTGGCTGCAGCATTGACGAGCTCAGCGCAGACGAATACCGGAAAGTGCAGGCCTACGAGAAAGACAGGAAGGCCAAGTTTGCGGCCTGGTCCGCGCGCGGCCTGGAATCCGAATACCATGCCCGCACTGACAGTGACCAGGATACGTATTTCAGTTCGGAGCGGCTGATGATCGATGGCCGCGGCGAATCGGCCACGCTGGACACGCGGGTCGCCAGCCAGAAGCTGCTGGGGGACATCCAGGACAAGGACATGGGCGATCTGAACCTGTGGACACATACCTCCTGGCATCATTTC
>DATGUT010000218.1:0-10005 GCA_035301185.1 Salinisphaeraceae bacterium | reverse complement strand
CACAGATGATCAGGGTGTGAGTTGCATGCCGGCCAGCGTACAGGCGGCACGATGATTGTCCAACTCGGACAATTTGCCCTGATGCTGGCCCTGTGCCTGGCGCTCGCCCAGGCCTGCCTGCCCCTGATTGGGCTGGCACGCAAGCAGGATCATTTGCTCGCGGTTGCTGCGCCCGCGGCCATTGGCCAGTTTGTCATGGTGGCGCTGGCCTTTGTCGCGCTGGGCTATGCGTTCTATACCAATGATTTCTCTGTTGCCTATGTGGCACAGAATTCCAATACACATCTGCCCTGGTTTTATCGCCTGGCTGCGATTTGGGGCGCGCACGAGGGCTCGCTGCTGTTGTGGATTCTGGTGCTCGGTGCCTGGAGCGTGGCGGTGGCTGGCGCCAGCCAGTCGCTGCCGCGCGAGATCTCCAGCACCGTGCTCGCCATCATGGGCGCGGTGAGCGTCGGCTTCCTGCTGTTCATTCTGTTCACTTCCAATCCGTTCGATCTCAGCCTGCCGGCGCCGCAGGAAGGGCGTGACCTCAATCCGCTGTTGCAGGATTCGGGGCTGGTCGCGCATCCGCCCATGCTGTACATGGGCTATGTCGGATTCACCGTGGCCTTTGCCTTCGCCATCACGGCGCTGCTGACCGGGCGCGTGGACAGCGCCTGGACGCGCTGGACGCGGCCATGGACGCTGGCATCGTGGATGTTTCTGACCATCGGCATCGTCATGGGCAGCTGGTGGGCCTATCGCGAGCTGGGCTGGGGCGGCTGGTGGTTTTGGGATCCGGTGGAAAATGCCTCGTTCATGCCCTGGCTGGTGGGCACGGCGCTGATCCACTCCCTGGCCGTGACCGAGATCCGTGGCATTTTCAAGAGCTGGACCGTGCTGCTGGCCATTACTGCCTTCGCGCTGTCGCTGCTGGGCACGTTCCTGGTGCGCTCCGGGGTCATGATCTCCGTGCATGCATTCGCGGTTGACCCGACGCGCGGGATATTCATCCTCGCCTTTTTTGCCGTTGTCGTCGGTGGTTCGCTGCTGCTTTATGCCTTGCGCGCCGCCACTTTCGATCCACGGCAGAACACGCCGGTCAAGATTCTCTCGCGCGAAGGGCTGCTGCTGCTGAACAACATCTTCCTGGTGGTGGCGGCGGCGGCAGTCATGCTCGGCACCTTGTACCCGATCATTGCCGATAGCCTGGGCTTCGGGCGCATTTCGGTGGGGCCGCCTTACTTCAACAGCGTCTTCATTCCATTGACACTGCCACTGGTCGTGCTGATCGGTTTCGCCTCGGTCATGGCCTGGAAGCAGACGCGCCCGGCCGTGCTGCGCAATCGCCTGTGGCTGCCGCTCGTTGGGGCGATTGTGCTGGGTATTGCCCTGGCGCTGATCAGCACCGGGACCAAAGGGGTCATCGCCATTGCCGGCTGCATCCTGGGCAGCTGGGCCATTTGCGCGGCACTGGAAGACGTGCTGCGGCGCATGCGCGGCCGACGCATCAAGCTGCCACGCGCCGTGCTCGGCATGACGCTGGCTCATGCTGGTGTGGGCATATTTGTCATTGGCGTGACGCTGGTCAGCCTGTTTGAAGTCGAAAATCATGTGCGCATGGAACCCGGCAGCAGTGCTGCGGTTGCCGGCTACACCTTCGTGTTTCATGGCACAGAAGACAGACAGGGGCCGAATTTCACTGCTCAAGTGGGGCATTTCACGGTCGAGCGCAATGGCAATGAAGTGGCGACCATGCACTCATCCAAGCGCAGCTATCATGCCAGCGGCCAGGTCATGACCGAAGCCGGCATTGCGCCCGGCCTGTTTCGCGATCTTTACGTTTCGCTGGGCCAGCCGCTGGACGATGGCGCCTGGAGCATTCGCCTGTACTACATACCTTTCGTGCGCTGGATCTGGGCTGGCGGCCTGCTGGTCGCATTTGGCGGTCTGCTGGCCCTGACCGACAAGCGCTATTGGCGCAAGAAGGCGCGCCAGCGGCAGGCAGCGCGGGTCGGCCGGCGCGTGGAGGCCTGATGCGCTGGCAGCAAATCGTGCCCATTACCGTGGTCGTGTTGCTGATCGCCCTGCTGGGCTATGGGCTGACACGGGAGCCGGGGAAACTGCCCTCGGCATTGATCGGCAAGGCGTTGCCGGAGTTTAACCTGCCGGCATTGGATACCGATGCGCCAAGGCTGACCAGCCAGGCAATCGCCGGCCAGGTCATGCTGGTCAACGTATGGGCGAGCTGGTGTGTGCCATGCCGCGTCGAGCACCCGCAAATCACCCGGATTGCATTGGCTGCCGACACGCCGATCATAGGCATCAACTACAAGGACACGCGCCCGGCTGCGCGCCAATGGCTGAATCAATTGGGCAATCCATTTACCAGGATCGCCTACGATGAGGATGGCCAACTCGCATTCGATCTGGGTGTTTCCGGTGTCCCGGAAAGCTTCATTGTCGATGAAGACGGCGTGATTCGGCACAAGATCGTCGGCCCGATCACGCCCGAGATCATGACCGAAGAAGTGCTGCCGCTGCTGCAGCGCCTGCAACAGGAAGCCACCTGATGCGCGTGCTGCTGATCAGCCTGCTGCTGGCACTGGCCACCGCCGTTGGCGCTGCCGGCACCGCCATGCAGGAGTTCGACGACCCCGCCTTGCGTGCACGCTATCAGGCGCTCACGGCGCAATTGCGCTGCGTGGTCTGTCTCAACTCCAATATCGCCGAGTCGGGTGCGCCGCTGGCCGAAGACATGCGCCACCTGGTGGCCGCAAGGATCCGCGCCGGTTACAGCGATGCCGAAATCAAGGATATTCTGGTTGAGCGCTACGGCACTTTTGTGCTGTATGACCCGCCATTTTCCATGGCCACTTGGCTGCTCTGGCTCGGACCAGCCGCCTTGCTTCTGGTTGGCTTGAGCATCGCGCTGATGGTGATATACCGCAATCGCCGAACCGTTGCCGAACCCGCTGTCCGGGTGGATCACGAGCGCGTGGCGCGGCTGCTCGAGGAAAGCGACTCTGCCGAGGAGCATCGTTCATGACCCTGTTTCTGGCCCTTGCCGGGGTATTGTTGTTGCTGTCGATTCTGGTGGTGCTGTGGCCGCTTTGGCGCCGGCGCCAGGAATTGGCAGGCAGCCGCCGCGAGGCCAGTATTGCCATTTACAGGCAGCATGCGGCAGAAATCGAGCAGGAGGTCGATGCCGGGCGCATTTCTCAAGCGCAGGCACAAGCCCGCCGCAACGAGCTGGGCGCACGCTTGCTGGCCGACGTGGATGTCAGCGAACAAGGCACGACCACTGCGAACGCTGCCGGTGCGCCCCGGCCCTGGCTTTCCAGTGCTATTGTCATTGCAGCGTTTGTCGTGCTATCGCTGGGCTTGTACGCCACCATCGGCGACGTGCGCGGGCTGCAGCCGCATCAGCGCCCGGATATTGCCGAAGCCGTGGCCAAGATGGAACAGCAGCTGCGGGAAGATCCGGATGACCTGCGCACGCGGGCTCTGCTGGCACAGGTGCAAATGGCGCAGCGCCAATATGATGACGCCACTACGAACCTGGCCGCCATCAACAAGCGGCTGGCGGAGCCGGATGTGCAAATCCTGCTTGCCGAAGCACGGGCGCGCGTACTGGGCAATAATGGCGTCGTAACCGAGCGCGCAGCCGCAATTTACGACCAGGTGCTGGCACTCGCGCCCGACGAGCCCGAGGCGCTGTGGTTTGCCGGGCTGGCGGATCTCAGGGCCGGCAAGCGCGAACGGGCGGCACAACATTGGCAAAAATTATTGCAACAGGATATTACGCCGAGTTTCCGCGATCAGGTCGAGCAGCGCTTGCAGGAGTTGGGTGTCGCGCCCTATGCTGCGCTGCCGGGGGACGACGCATGACAAGCATCCGCACTCGCGGCGCATGCGGCGGCAATAAACTCCACACCAGTGGTTGGCATGAACCCCAAGGATGACATGAATGCGAATTCGTAAAGCTGTATTCCCCGTGGCGGGCCTGGGCACTCGCTTTCTGCCGGCGACCAAGGCCAGTGCCAAGGAGATCTTGCCGGTGGTCGACAAGCCGCTGGTGCAATACGCAGTGAAGGAGGCGATCGCCGCCGGCGCCGAGGAAATGATCTTCATTACCAGCCATACCAAAAACTCGATCATGGATCATTTCGATCGGGATTATGAGCTGGAGGCGGTGCTCGAGAAAAAAGGCAAGGTGGAGCTGCTGCAAGCAGTGCGGGATGTGTTGCCGTCGGGCATTTCCTGTGCCTATATCCGCCAGCCGGATGCCTTGGGACTGGGCCACGCCATCAACTGTTCGCTGCCTGCGGTTGGCGACCAGGATTTTGCCGTGCTGCTGGCGGATGATTTGATTGCCGGCGGCCTGCAACCCTGCCTGGCACAGATGCAGCGCGTTTATCAGGAATACGGCACCAGCGTGTTGGCGGTGCAGCGAGTGCCGTGGGAAGACACCGGCAAATACGGCATTGTCGAAGTCGAGCCCATTGGTGCGGGCCTGTCGGAAATTCGCCGTATCGTGGAAAAACCCGACCCGGGTGAAGCTCCGTCCAATCTTGCCGTGGTTGGACGCTATATCCTTACCCCGCGTGTTTTCCGATTGCTGGACAAGGTGCAGCCCGGTGCCGGCAACGAGATACAGTTGACCGATGCCATCGCCGCGCTGATCGACGAGCAAACCGTGCTGGCCTACGAATTCTCCGGCACGCGTTATGATTGCGGCAGCAAGTTCGGTTATCTCAAGGCCAATGTTGAAATGGCCTTGCAGCACCCCGAAGTTGGTGCTGAGTTTCGCGCTTACTTGCAAAGCCTGACGGCATCCTGGGAAGACTCGGAATCGGCCTGATCGGCAGTACCGCAAGCCGCTTGTCCGCAACCGGAAAAAAGCAGTCGGGTTTGTTATAGTCTGCGCACCGGAGCGCGGCGGATATGCGCTTGCCAGACTGCCACTACCGCCGAGGACTCCTTATGCACGACAGATCACAGTCAGGTGATAGCCATGAAGAGTGAACTAAACGAAAAGTTCATTGAAAATTCGCCGCTTTTTGGCGGTAATTCCGCATACTTGGAAGCCTACTATGAGCAGTTTCTGACTGATCCGGAATCGATTGAACCCGGCTGGCGTGATTATTTCAAAAACATGAATGGCGACGGCCATGCTGATGTGGCACATGGGCCGATTCGCGATTCCTTTGTGGACACCAGTGCCTCCGCAGGGCAGGGCGCGCGTGCCGACAGCGGCATGTCCTCGCAGGCCGCACAGAAACAGGCTGGCGTACTGCGCCTGATCAACTATTACCGCATGCGCGGCCATCAGGTGGCGGATCTGGACCCGCTCGGCCTGTACGAGCCCAGGCCCGTGCCCGACCTCGACCCGGCCTTTCACGGCCTGGGCGAAGCGGACATGGACAAGGTGTTCAATACCGGCTCGCTGTTTACGGCCAGGGAAGAGTTGCCGCTGCGGGATATCATCGATATCTGCAAGCGCGTTTATACCGGCACCATCGGCGCCGAGTACATGTATATCACTGACACCCGCGAAAAGCGCTGGATCCAGCGTCGCCTGGAAGGCAACGTCGACCAGGCACGCACGACTCCGGCACGGCAAAAGGCCATCCTGCGCCAGCTCACCGCGGCCGAGGGCATCGAGCGCTACCTGCATACCAAGTACGTCGGCCAGAAACGCTTTTCGCTGGAAGGTGCCGACAGCCTGATTCCTTCACTGCATGCCGTCGTGCGCTCGGCAGTGCTGCACGACTTCGAGGAAGTTGTCATCGGCATGGCACACCGCGGTCGTCTCAACGTGCTGGTGAACATTCTCGGCAAGTCGCCGCAGGAGCTGTTTGAGGAATTCGAAGGCGATTACGAGCCGGATGACGAAGACCTGTCCGGCGACGTCAAATACCACCTCGGCTTTTCCTCCGATGTTGAAGTCAAGAACCGGCACTTGCATCTGGTGCTGGCCTTCAACCCATCCCACTTGGAGGCTGTCAACCCAGTGGTGCACGGTTCAGTCAAGGCACGCCAGGAGCGCCGCGGCGAGGAAGGCGTCAACGCCGTGCTGCCGCTGCTCATCCATGGCGATGCCTCGTTCTCCGGTCAGGGCATTGTCATGGAAACCCTGCAGCTGTCGCAGGCGGCGGGCTATGCCACTGGCGGCACCGTGCATCTGGTGGTCAACAACCAGCTCGGCTTCACCATGCAGGATCCGATCAGTGTCGAACGCGGCACGTTTGCCCGCACCTCGCAGTACTGCACCGACTTGGCCAAAATGCTGGAATCGCCGGTATTCCATGTCAATGCCGACGACCCCGATGCGGTCGCGTTTGTCACCCAGCTGGCGCTGGATTATCGCGTCACCTTTGGCAAGGACGTGTTCATCGACATGGTCTGCTATCGCCGGCACGGGCATAATGAAGCCGACGAGCCGGCCGTCACCCAGCCGTTGATGTACGAGCGCATTCGCAGCATGCCGAGCACCCGCAAGCGCTACGCGGACCAACTGGAGGCTCTGGGTGTGATCGAGGAGGGCGAGGCCGACCAGCTGGTCGAGACCTATCGCGACGGCCTCGATGCAGGCAAGAACATTTCCATGACCACGATGGGCATGGTCGGCAACGAATACACCGTCGATTGGGAACATTACCTGGAACACGAGTGGAGTGACCTGGTCGACACCACCGTGGCAGCCGACAAGCTGCGCCAGCTTTCCGAGCAGTTGCAGACGCTGCCGGACGGCTTCGAAGTGCACAAGCGGGTCGCCCGCATCCTCAAGGATCGCAGCCAAATGGTTGCCGGCGCCAAACCCATTGATTGGGGCTTTGCCGAGCACATGGCTTATGCCAGCCTGCTCGATGAAGGCCATGGCGTGCGTCTGGCTGGTCAGGACAGTGGCCGTGGCACGTTCTTCCATCGTCATGCGATCCTGTACAACCAGCATAATGGCGAGCGGCACATCCCGTTGGCGCAGGTGGCCAATGGCAAGGCGCGCTTCACGGTGCTGGATACGTTGCTGTCTGAGGCCGGCGTGCTTGGCTATGAATACGGCTACGCCACCGCCGACCCGGAAGTGATGACGATCTGGGAGGCGCAATTCGGCGACTTCGTCAACGGCGCCCAGGTCATTATCGACCAGTTCATTTCCAGTGGTCAGGCGAAGTGGGGGCGCATGTGCGGCCTGGTGATGTTCCTGCCGCACGGCTACGAGGGCCAAGGCCCAGAGCACTCTTCGGCACGGCTGGAACGCTTCCTGCAATTATGTGCCCAGAACAACATGTTCGTGTGCGTGCCGTCCACGCCGGCGCAGTGGTTCCACATGCTGCGCCAGCAAATGCTGCGCAACCTGCGCATGCCCTTGATTGTGCTGACACCAAAGAGCCTGTTGCGCCATCCGCTGTCGGTATCTTCGCTGGAAGACTTCACTGAAGGTGTCTTCCAGCGGCTGATCGACGAGCCGGAGTCCACAGATGGCGATGCGATCACGCGCGTTGTGTTCTGCAGCGGCAAAGTGTATTTCGATCTGTATCAGGCACGCGAGGAACGCGAGCTGGAGCATGTTGCATTGGTGCGCATCGAACAGCTGTATCCGTTTCCTGCGGATGAATACGCCGCCGCCATTGCCCGCTACCCCAATGCCGGCGAAGTCGTCTGGTGTCAGGAAGAGCCAGAAAACCAGGGCGCCTGGTATCAGATCAAGCATCGCCTGCAGGCCCCGCTCACGCGCGAGCATACGATGCTGTACGCGACCCGCCCGGGTGCGGCCAGTACCGCGGCCGGTTATCACCAACTGCATGTCAAGCAGCAGGAAGCGCTGGTTGACACAGCCCTTGCCGGTGGCAGCGAATTGCATGAGACAAACTCGTCTGCCGCGCGCAAATCCAGTAACAAGCGAGCCTCCTGAGCCCTGTACTGCCGCCGGCTCCGGCCGGCGGCGGGTTCATGCTCGCAATCGATATTCATTCAAGGTTCTACAACCAACGCGCTTAATCAGGAACGACGAATATGGCAACAGAAATAAAGGTACCCGAGCTGCCGGAATCGGTTAGTGAAGCCACGGTGGGGGAATGGCAGAAAGAAAAGGGGGAGGCCGTCAAGCGTGACGAAAACATTGTCGACCTGGAAACTGACAAGGTCGTGCTCGAGGTGCCGGCGATTGCCGACGGCGTGTTAACGGAAATCAAGGTGGAAGCTGGCGATACCGTCCAGGCTGGTGATGTGCTGGCACTGTTGGACGAAGGTGCCAGCGCGGATGAGGACAAAAGCAGCGACACTGCTGCAGCCGCCGAAGGCGATCAGGCTCAGGATAAGGCGCAGCAGGAGGCGGCGGAAGACACTGCAGAGGCAGAGCAGGAAGCGCCGGCCGCCAGTCCCGCAGCGCGCAAGCTGATGGAGGAAAACAACCTGGCCGCGTCCGCTGTGAAGGGCACGGGCAAGGACAATCGCATCACCAAGGCAGATGTGCTTGCACATCTCGAGCAACGCGAGACACAAACCAGTTCCGAGCCTGCTGCCGCCGAGCCTGCCAGCGCCGCGGTTGAGGGCGAAGAGTTTGAGCAGGTCGAGCGCAAGGCGCTGGCCGGCGCGCCGCAGGAACGCCTGGAACAGCGGGTGCCGATGACGCGCATTCGTGCGCGCATTGCAGAGCGCCTGCTGGAGGCATCGCAGAACACGGCCATGCTGACCACGTTCAACGAACTGGACATGCAGGAAATCATGGATGCCCGAGCACGCTACAAGGAACAGTTCGAAAAAACGCACAATGTGCGCCTTGGTTTCATGTCGTTTTTCGTCAAGGCTGCCGTCGAGGCGCTGAAGCGCTTCCCCATTGTCAACGCCACCATCGACAAGGAAGACATTGTCTACCATGGCTACTACGACATTGGTCTGGCGGTGTCTTCGCCGCGCGGCCTGCTGGTGCCGGTGCTGCGCGATGCCGACCAGCTGTCGTACGCGGAAGTTGAAGCGAAGGTGCGCGATTTCGGTGAACGCGCACAGGAGGGCAAGATCACCCTGGACGAACTCACTGGTGGCACCTTTACGATCACCAATGGCGGTGTGTTCGGCTCCCTGTTGTCGACGCCGATCCTGAATCCGCCACAGGCGGCCATTCTCGGCATGCATGCCATCAACGAGCGCCCGGTCGTGGTCGATGGCGAGATCACGGTGCGGCCGATGATGATGCTGGCCCTGTCCTACGATCACCGTTTGGTCGATGGGCGTGATGCGGTGCTGTTCCTGCGTACGATCAAGGAATTGCTGGAGGATCCCTCGCGCCTGCTGCTGCAAATCTAGTCGTGCCCATCCGCAGCCGTGCGCTGCCACGGCTGCCCGGCTTTCGTTTTCTGTCAGGAAATCATCATGAGCAAGGAATTTGATGTCGTCGTGATCGGGGCCGGTCCGGCCGGTTATGTCGCCGCCATTCGCGCGGCCCAGCTGGGCATGAGCACGGCCTGCATCGACAAGTGGCTGAATCCAGGGGACAAGCCCTCGCTCGGCGGCACCTGCCTCAACGCGGGCTGCATCCCATCCAAGGCCCTGCTGGAATCCAGCGAACTGTATGAAAAGGCCAACAAGCAGTTCGACAAGCACGGCATCAAGCTCGGCAGCGTCGAACTGGATCTGGCGCAAATGCAAAAGCGCAAGACCGGTATCGTCAGCACGCTGACCGGCGGCATCAAGGCGCTGTTCAAGGCCAACGGCGTTACGCCGCTGATGGGCAGTGGCCAAGTGGTCGACTCCGGCGAAGTCCTGTTCACCGGCCACGATGGTGAAGAGGAAACGCTCAAGGCTGAAAACATCATCATTGCCAGCGGTTCCGCCCCGGTGGAGCTTGGCATTGCGCCATTTGATGGCGATCGTATCGTTGATTCGTGGGGCGCGCTGGAGTTCGACGCCGTACCCGAGCGGCTCGGTGTCATCGGCGCCGGCATCATCGGCGTCGAGCTGGGCAGCGTGTGGTCGCGACTCGGCAGCGACGTCATGTTGTTGGAGGCGGTTGACGAGTTCATG